>JBIJED010000267.1:0-4880 GCA_044343785.1 Azospirillales bacterium
CGGTGCACTGTCGCGAATAGACGGCCCGATAGGCGGGGTCGGTCGCCGTCTCGGGGTGGAGGACGGGGAGGTTCCGCCCGCTCTCCCCCGCGAGCCAGCGGGCGATCCGCGTCCCGGTCTCGGCCGCGCGGGTCATCCTGAGGACGAGCGTCTCCATCGAGCGCGCGATCATCCAGGAGGAATGGGGGTCGAGTTGCGAGCCGAAGGCGCCGCGCGTCGCCCGGACCTTCGCGATCAGGGCCTTGCGCCCGGTCACGCCGCCGGCCACGAGATCGCTGTGGCCGCCGACGTACTTGGTCAGCGAATAGACCGACAGGTCGATCCCGTGTTCGGCGGGCTTCTGGAAGATGGGCCCGAGCATCGTGTTGTCGCAGACCGACACCGGGCGGTGCCCCGTCTCGGCGGCGACGCGGTCGAGGGCCGCCGCGGCGCCTGCGAGGTCGAACAGCGCGTTGGTCGGGTTGGCCGGCGTCTCGACGTAGAGCATGGCGACCCGGCCGAGGCCCGCCGCCTCGCGCAGCGCCGCGGCGAGGCCCTCGCCCGTGATCCCGTCCTCGAAGGCGACCGAGCGGATCCCGAACTCGGCCAGGATGCGCCGCACGAGCGTCTCGGTTCCGCCGTAGAGCGGCGTGGAGTGCACGAGCACGTCGCCCGGGCGCAGCAGCGCCAGGAACACGGCGCTGATCGCCGCCATGCCGCTGGAGGTGACCGCCGCCGCCTCGGACCCGTCCAGCAGCGCCAGGCGGTCCTCGACGATCTCCAGGTTCGGGTGGTTGAAGCGGCTGTAGACGAGGCCCGCGCTCTCCCCCTCGGGCACCGGCTTTCGTCCGGCGACGAGGTCGAAGAAATCGGCCCCGTCCTCGGCGGTGCGGAACGCGAAGGTGGACGTCAGGAAGACGGGCGGCTTCACCGCGCCTTCCGACAGGAAGGGGTCGTAGCCGTACGACATCATCTGCGTCTCGGGGTGCAGCGGCCGGTTGGCGATGCTGCGCCGGTGATAGTCGTCGTGGCTCATGGCCGGACCTTCCGCGGGGGATCGCCGGCGACCAGTCTAGCCCCGACGGCACCCCCGTCCGAAGCGCGCATCGGGGGCGGCGGTCAGGCGCCCAGGCCGTTCGCGCCCATGTCGAGGAACTTCTGCCGGCGGCGCGACCTCAGCTCGGCCGGGTCGAGGACGCGCAGATCGTCGAGCGCCGCCTGCACGCGGTCGCCCACGGCCGTCATGGTGTCGGCGGGGCTGCGATGGGCGCCGCCCATCGGCTCCGCCACGATCTGGTCGATCACGCCCAGCTGCTTCAGGTCCTGCGCCGTCATCCGCAGCGCCACGGCGGCGTCCTGCGCCATCTGCGGGTCGCGCCAGAGGATGGAGGCGCAGCCTTCGGGCGAGATGACCGAATAGACCGCGTGCTCCAGCATCAGCACCCGGTCGGCGGCGGCGATGGCGATCGCCCCGCCGGACCCGCCCTCGCCGATCACGACCGAGACGATGGGCACCGGCAGGCGCAGGCAACGCTCGATGGAGCGCGCGATGGCCTCGGCCTGCCCGCGCTCCTCCGCGCCCACGCCGGGATAGGCGCCGGCCGTGTCCACGAGCGTGACGACGGGGAGGTGAAAGCGTGCGGCGAGATCCATCAGCCGCTGCGACTTGCGGTAGCCCTCCGGCTTGGCCATGCCGAAGTTGTGCTTCACCCGGGTCTCGGTGTCGTGGCCCTTCTCCTGCCCGATCACGACGACCGAACGGCCGCGGAACCGGCCGAGCCCGCCGATGATCGCCCCGTCCTCGGCGAAGGCCCGGTCGCCGGCGAGCGGCGTGAAGTCGGTGACCAGCGCCGAGACGTAGTCGAGCGCGTGCGGCCGGTTCGGATGCCGCGCCACCTGCACCTTCTGCGCGGGCGTGAGCTTGGCGTAGGTCGTCTGCAGCAGCTTCTCGACCTTCGCCTGCAGCTTGCCCACCTCGTCCGCGATGTTCAGATCGCCGGCGTCGGTGAGGTGGCGCAGCTCCTCGATCTTGCCCTCCAGCTCGGCGATCGGCTTCTCGAACTCGAGGAAGGTCTGCATGGGCGGGCCGAAGCGAGGGGAGGGACGCGGGCTGCGACCGCGGCCGGGAAACGCCACGGCCTGCGGCGCGGCTGATTAGCACACGGCGGCGGGGCGGTGCCACATGCGAACGCAAGGCGTGCGGTACCACCCTTCGGTCAGGTGCGACCGATTTTCCAGAAGATTCTTCCCATTTTCCGTAAATGGGCGGTTGCCCCCCCGGAGGGCCTCATGCTAATTCCCCTGCTGCGTGACAAGCATGCAACAGGGGGACCCCACATGCGCTCTGCCGCACGGCGGTTGACCACCCTTCTCGGGGTGCTCCTTCTGATTTTCGCGTTCACCGGCGCGACGGCGACGAAGGCCCATGCGGTCGCCTGCGTGTTCTGGGTCCGCCAGCTCACGGACATGGCGCTGCGCGGCGACGCCTGGAACTGGTGGGACGCCGCCGCCGGCCGCTACGAGCGCGGTGCCAACCCCGAGGTCGGGTCGGTCCTGGTGTTCAAGCGCGCGCGGGGCCTGTCGCGCGGGCACGTCTCCACCGTCAGCCGGGTGATCGACCGCCGGACGGTCGAGGTCGACCACAGCTGGCTTTCGGACAACCGCCTCTACCGCGGCATGCGCGTGGTCGACATCTCGCCGCGCAACGACTGGTCCTCCGTCCGCGTCTGGCATCCGCGCATCGACGATCTCGGCTCCACCGTCTACCCGACCTACGGCTTCGTGCTGCCGGACCGTCCGCGCCCCGACCTCCTGTTCGCCTCGATCCGGGAGACGGCCCCCTCCGCGGGCGAGCGTCGTTCGGTGGCGCCCGAGGTGACGGAGACCGGCGACCGCTCGGGCCGCCGCCCCGTGGGCCCCGCGACCCGTCCGGGCCGCCCGGCCGAAACCGCGATCGCATCCGCCGGCGACGTCCGCCCGGCGCTGCGCGGCGCGACCGCGCCGCAGCAGCCCCGTCGCGGCGCGGACGGTGCGGCCCAGGTGGTCCAGGCCAGCCTGCCGGCCCCCGGTGCGGTCCCGACCCGCAAGCCCGTGGCGATGGCCGAGGCCGCGATCGCCATGCCCGCGCCGGCCGCGGCGGTGATCCCCGCGCGCAACCCGGTCCGCCTCGCGGAGGCGGCGGCCGCCGCGATCCGCAACGAGATCGGGATGGCCGAGCACACTGCCCGCGTCCTCGCGGCGGCGGTGGACACGGGCCGCCTCGACTTCGTCTGGGCCACCGACGCCCACGACGAGCGCGACCGGATCGACTGACCGGTCGCGACGGCGCGGGGGCTCCGCGTCCCTATCCCCGGTCCACGCCGAACGGATCGTCGATCCCCGGGCTCGGCTCCGTGAACCACGCGGCCCCCGTCGCGGTCACGTGGACATGGTCCTCCAGCCGCACGCCGAACGCCCCGTACAGACAGATGGTCGGCTCGATCGAGCCGCACATGCCGACGTCCAGCGTCACGGCGTTGCCCTTCACGAAATAGGGCTCCTCGTGCACGTCCATGCCGACGCCGTGCCCCGTCCGGTGGGGCAGGCCGGGCACGGCGTAGCCGGGACCGAAGCCGCCGCCGACGATCACCGCGCGGGCCGCATCGTCGATCGCGCCCGCAGGCGCCCCCGGCCGCACGGCGCGGAACCCCGCCTCCTGCGCCGCCCGCTCGAGGTCCCACACCTGGCGCTGGCGGTCGGACGGCGTGCCGAAGACGTAGCTGCGGGTGATGTCGGACACGTAGCCGTGCAGCGGCGCGCCGCAGTCGACCAGCACCATGTCGCCCTCCTGCAGCACCTGCGCGTGCGGGACGCCGTGGGGATAGGCGGTCGCCTCGCCGAACAGCGCGATGGCGAACAGGCAGCCGCGGTCGAACCCGGCCCGGAGGTGGGCCTCGTTCAGGAAGGCGGCGACCTCGGTCGTCGTGATCCCGGGGCGCAGGATGCGGGCGGCCGCCGCCTGGATGTCGAGCGTCATGCGCATCGCCTGGCGGATGAGTTCGATCTCGTGCCCGGACTTGCGCTGGCGGCACCAGGAGGAGACGGCGCGCGACGTCGTCCAGCGGTAGTCGGCGCCCGCCTCGACGGCCGCGGCGCGGATGCCCTCGGTCACGAAGAAACGGGCCTGCTCGTCCAGCGCGATCGTGCCCGAATGGATCTGGAGGTCGCGCAGCGTGTCGAGGAAGAGGGCGTAGGGGCTCTCGTCCTCCTCCCAGCCGCGCACCGCGTCGCCGACCGTCAGCATGGTGCGGAGCTTCGCCGCCTCGAAGGCCGGGCAGACGTAGACCGGCATCCCGTTCGCGGGCAGGATCGCGCCGATCATCCGCTCGGTCTGGCCGTGGCGGACGCCGGTGAAGTATTCGAGGTCGGTCGTCCCGTCGAGCCAGAGGGCGGGGATGCCGATCTCGCGCATCCGCCGCTGCGCCCGGTCGATCCGCGCCAGCCGCTCCTCGATCCCGATCGGCGGCACCGCGTCCCGCCCCGACCGGATGGCCGCCAGTTCCCCCGCCGCGTCCGATCCGCCGACACCCACCGTCATGATCGCCGTCCCTCCGGTCTCTTCGCCGGCGACAGGATAGCCCGTCTTCGCCTCACACGGACAGCAGGGGGACGACCGCGTCGATCACGGACAGGGGCCGGACGCCGGGCCCCTGACGGGCGGGTTCACGCACCGCCACCCCAGGCGGGATCGGCCAGCACGTCCGCGGTGTGCTCCCCCAGTCGCGGCGAGGGCGTGGCCGCCGCCATCGCCTCGCCGTCCAGCACGATGGGCGAGCGCACCGACGGGATGGACCCCGCCGCCGCCGCCGGCGCGGGCAGGTCGAGGCGCAGGCCGCGGGCGATCACCTGCGGGTCGGCGAAGA
>JBIJED010000268.1:0-4875 GCA_044343785.1 Azospirillales bacterium
CCTCGCGCTCGACTACCGCCGCGGGGCCGCCGGCCGGCCGGACGATGCGGCGCTGCGGGCGCTGGCACACTTCTTCCGCGACTGGCAGCAGGACGCCACGGGGCCGATCGACACGGCCCTGCTCGACACGCTGTCGGAGCTCCAGCGCCGGGTCGACGGCCGCGGCATCCACCTCACCTGCGGCTTCCGCACCGCGCGCACGAACCGGTCGGTGGGGGGCGAGCGCAACAGCCTGCACCTGAGCGGGCGGGCCGCCGACATCCGCGTGCCGGGCATCACGACGTCGGGGCTCTACCGCACGCTCCTGCAGATGGAGCCGGGCGGGGTCGGGCTCTACGTCCATCAGGAGTTCTGCCACGTCGACACGGGCGACGTCCGCCACTGGGTGGGCTGAGCGCCGGCCTCATCCGATCCTGAGCAGCGCCGGGCCGTGGCGCTTCAGCCAGGCCCGGCCCGCCTCCACGTGCGGCGTCAGCCGCTCGACCGTGCGCCAGAACCGGGCGGAATGGTTCATCTCCGCCAGATGCGCCACCTCGTGCCCGACCACGTAGTCGAGGACGAAGGGCGGCGCCATCACCAGCCGCCAGGAATAGCTGAGGCGTCCGTCGTGGGCGCACGACCCCCAGCGCGAGACCGTGTCGCGCACGGTCACCGCCCGGACGGGCCGGGCCAGCGCGTCGGCCTTCTGCCGGCTCGCCTCGGACAGAAGGCGCCGCGCCTCCTCGCGCAGCGCGTCGCGGACGCGCCGGGCCAGGAACTCCGGCGCCCCGCCCACGACGATCGCGTCGGCGACGAGGCGCACCCGGCCGCGGTGCGCGGGGTCGTGGCGGATGGTCCGGTCCGTGCCCAGCACCGGGACGGCGATGCCGTCCGCGAAGGGCCGGGCCGGCGGAAGCGCGCCGAGCCGCTGTTCCGCCCAGCCGGCGTTGCGGCGCACGAAATCGCGCACGTCCGCCTCGCGCACGCCGCGCGGCACCGTCACCCGCAGGTCGCCGGTCACCACGTCGAGGCGCATCGACAGGCGCCGCGCCCGCGCGCTCACCGTCAGCCGGACGGGGGCGGGGATCGCGTCGATCGCCAGGAGCCGGTCCCGCTGCGCCATTCCGTCACCCGATCCGCCGTGCTCGCTCAGGCGGGCACAAGCGCCCGGAACCGACGGTAGCCGAGCCCGGCGAAGGCCGCCAGAAGCACCATCATCAGGGCGATCGGCAGGAGGGTCCCGTCCTGGACCTTGGCGATCAGGACGCTGCCCGCGGCGCCGCCCGCCATCTGAAGGCAACCCATCAGCGCCGACGCCGACCCCGCGGTGCGCGGGAAGGGCGCCATCGCGCTGGCCACGAGCGCCGGGATGGCGAGCCCGAGCGCGAACACCCACGCCACCATCGGGGCCAGCACGCTCGCGATCGAGAGCGGCACGAGGAGGGCCGATCCGAGATACAGCACGGCCGACAGGCCGAGCAGCACGAGCGAGATCCGGACCGTCCGCTCCGTGCCGATGCGCGGGCCGAACCGGCCCGTGACGAAGGAGCCCGAAAAGAAGCCGGCGACGGTGATCAGTGTCAGCCAGCCGTAGGTGGTGGGCGCGACGCCGAGCGAACCGATCAGGAGGAACGGCAGGCTCGCGTGCATCGTCAGCATGCCGCCGATCATGGCGGTGGACGGCACGACGTAGGCCAGGAACGCGGGATTGACGATCAGCCCCGCATAGGTGGAGACGATGCGGTCGGGCCGGGTGGCGAGGGGGTCGCGGTTGCGGTTCGTCTCGGGCAGGCGGGCGTTCGCCGTCGCCAGCAGCGCCGCGCCGAGGACCGCGAGCGCCGCGAAGACCGCGTGCCAGTCGAACGCCGCCTGGAGATGGCCGCCCAGGATCGGACCGACGGCCGGGGCCACGGTGAAGGCCATCGTCATCACCGCCATGACCCGCGCCGCTTCCTCCCGCTCGAAGAGGTCGCGCACCACGGCCCGGCTGACCGACGCGCCGGCACAGGCCCCCGCCGCCTGGAGCACCCGTCCGGCGATCAGCGTCTCGATGGTGGGCGCCAGCGCGCAGGCGAGCGAGCCCGCCACGAACAGGACGAGCCCGACGAGGAGGCACCGCCGCCGCCCGAACCGGTCGCTGAGCGGACCGTAGACGAGCTGCGCCAGCGCGAAGGTGAGCAGGAAGACCGAGAGCGTCACCTGCACCATGCCCGGCGTCGTGCCCAGCGCCACGCCGATCGCCGGCATCGAGGGCGCGTACATCGAGATGGAGAGCTGCCCGATCGCGGAGAGCGCGGTGAGGAGCAGCGTGAGGGCGACGACGGAACGGGTCATGGGTCGAGTATCGGGGGCCGCGACAGACGGACCAACCCCGGCGTCGCCCGGGCATGGGTGCATTGCAGCGGACGGGAGCGGCCCGTTGACACCCGACGGGCCGGGCGGCCACCCTCGCGGTGCGGCCGTCGGGCCGCCGCTCAGACACGCAAGCCCCGGGGAGACCGCCATGGGTCCGTTCGTCCTCGCCATCGACCAGGGCACGACCTCCAGCCGGGCCATCCTGTTCGACGCCCGCGGCCGGCCGGTCACCGCGGCCCAGCGGGAACTCCGCCAGTTCTATCCCGACGACGGCTGGGTCGAGCACGATCCCGAGGACATCTGGCGCGACACGCTGGCCGTCTGCCGGCAGGCGCTGGAGCAGGCGAGGGTGCCCTCGGCCAAGGTCGCCGCGATCGGCATCACC
Organism: Azospirillales bacterium; assembly: GCA_044343785.1. Lineage (GTDB taxonomy): Bacteria > Pseudomonadota > Alphaproteobacteria > Azospirillales > Azospirillaceae > CANGXM01. The sequence continues at coordinate 2,720 of JBIJED010000268.1, forward strand.
AACCAGCGCGAGACGACCGTCCTGTGGGACCGCGCGACCGGCGAGCCGGTCCACAACGCCATCGTCTGGCAGGACCGGCGGACCGCCGGCCACTGCCGCCGCCTCGTCGAGGAGGGGGCGGAGCCGATGGTCCGGGCGAAGACCGGCCTGCTGCTCGACAGCTACTTCTCCGGCACGAAGCTCGCCTGGCTCCTCGACACCGTGCGCGGCGCCCGCGAACGGGCCGAGCGCGGCGAACTCGCCTTCGGCACCGTGGACAGCTGGCTCCTGTGGCGGCTGACCGGCGGCGTCCACGCGACCGACGCCACCAACGCGTCCCGCACCCTCCTCTACGACATCCACCGCCAGCGCTGGGACGAGGAGCTGCTGCGCCTGCTCCGCATCCCCGAGGCCGTGCTCCCCAAGGTCTGCGACAACGCCCACCTGTTCGGCACGACGAAGGCCGACCTGTTCGGCATGCCCATCCCCGTCACCGGCATGGCCGGCGACCAGCAGGCGGCGACGGTCGGGCAGGCGTGCCTCGACCCGGGCATGATCAAGTCGACCTACGGCACGGGCTGCTTCGCCCTCGTCAACACCGGCCACACGGCCGTGACCAGCGCCAACCGCCTGCTGACGACCATCGCCTACCGCCTCCACGGGCGGGCGACCTATGCGCTCGAGGGCTCCATCTTCGTGGCCGGGGCAGCGGTGCAGTGGCTTCGCGACGGGCTGCGCCTCATCCCCGACGCGGGCATGTCCGAGTTCATCGCCCGCGACGTGCCGGACACGGGCGGGGTCTACGTCGTCCCGGCGTTCACCGGCCTGGGCGCGCCGTGGTGGGATCCGCACGCCCGCGGCGCCATCCTGGGTCTGACGCGGGACACGAGCGCCGCCCACGTGGTGCGGGCGACGCTGGAGGCCGTGGGCTACCAGACGCGCGACCTGCTGGGCGCCATGGCCGGCGACATGGGCCGCCCGCCCGGCACGCTGCGGGTCGACGGCGGCATGGTGCGCAACGACTGGCTCTGCCAGTTCCTGGCCGACATCCTGGACGTGACGGTCGAGCGACCGGCGGTGACCGAGACGACGGCGCTGGGCGCCGCCTTCCTCGCGGGCCTGCAGGCGGGGGTCTTCGGCACGATCGACGTGGTCCGGCGCCAGTGGGAGAGCGAGCGGCGCTTCGAGCCGGAGATGGCCGCGGCCGAGCGTACGCGCCTGCACCAGGGCTGGCTCCGGGCCGTCGGGCGCGTCCGTACGTCCTGATGGGGAGGGGGGCGGGCCTTGCCGCCCCCGCGACCGATCGCCACTTCGGGTCGGTCCGGAGATCCGCCCCCATGCCCGCCCCCCAGAACCCCTACGAGCGTTGGATCGAGCGTGTCGTGCTGTCCGCGCGCGGGATCCTCGGGGTCTGCTATCTCGGCCTCGCGGTCGCGCTCGCGATCTACGCCGTCAGCTTCCTGAAGAAGCTCTGGAAGATCGCTGTCAACACGCTGACCTACAACGACGCCGAGATGCTGCTGGCCATGCTCGCGCTCATCGACGGGGCGCTGGTGGCGAGCCTGATCGTCATGGTCATGATCTCGGGCTACGAGAACTTCGTCTCGTCCTTCGACGAGGACAACGGGCAGGAGCGCCTCTCCTGGATCGGCAAGCTCGACGCCGGCAGCCTGAAGATCAAGGTGGCCTCGGCGATCGTCGCGATCTCCTCGATCCACCTGCTCCAGGCATTCATGAACATCGGCAACTTCACGTCCGAACAGCTTCTCTGGCTGACCATCATCCACATGGTCTTCGTCGCCTCGGCGCTGTTGCTCGGCGTGCTCGACCGGATGATGAGCAAGAAGGGGACCTGAGGGGCGCGGTCAGTCGCACCAAGCGACAGGCAGCTTCGGTGGCGGCACGCCGGCGGCATCGAACGCGTCGGCGAGGAGTTCCTCGGGGATGCGTCCGAGCACATTCGGGGCGGGCACGACCAGAATGGTCCCTGTGGACGGGCGGACCCAAACCTCGGAGACCGCATCACCAGCGGACAAACGGAAGCCGTTCGTCAGGAACCAGCGACGTAAGTCGTCGCCCTCGACGCAGTAGATCAAGCCACCTTCCCGGGGAAGCGGCCGGTTTCGGCGAGATCGGCCTTGGCGGCGAGATACATCTCCAGCACCGGACCGATCCTG
>JBIJED010000269.1:0-4869 GCA_044343785.1 Azospirillales bacterium
ACGGCTGGCCGGAACCGACGAGGCCGCGCCCGTCGGCCCGTGAATCGGCAGCCGCCGTCGAGCCTTACGGGTTCGGTCCGCCGGACGAGGCGGGCGAAGGACGGGACCGGGACGTCCATCGCCGGTCCCCGTCACCGATCGGGATCCGGGATGCCCGTCGGCGCCCTCAGCCCGCGCCTTCGGCCGCGAGCAGGTCGACGTCCATCTGGCGGAAGAGCTGGACGAGGTCGAGCAGGACCCAGTTCTCCATGATCTGCGCCCCGCCGAACGGCCCGCCCGCGAGGTTCGGCTGGCGTTCGACGCGCCAGAAGTCCATCACCCGCAGCGTCATCGGCCGGTCGGTCGCCGCGACGCCGAGATAGGGGCCCCTGTGGGTCATCGTCATCGAGGGCCAGCCGCCCGAACAGACGTAGTCCCCGTCGCCGAAGCGCGCGAAATGATTGCCGCCGACCCGGTCCGGGAAGGCGGTGAGCAGCGGGATGCGGTGGTCGCGCTGGAACCCCTCGTAGGTGTAGTTCGACCCGATGCCCGCCGGCCCGTACCAGAGCATGTCGCGGTGCCAGTATCCCGTGCCGCCGGTCTGGCCCGCGCTGGCGAAGGTTTCGGGGTCGAAGGACTTGAGGTCGAACAGCATCGCCTCGACCAGCGCTGCCGACGCCTCGGACCGGTCGGACGCGGCGGGGAGGACGCCGTCGTGGGTCGCGGGCGACGGAAAGGTGATCTCGGACCCCAGCATGTGCGGCAGCGGCATCCGCCCCACCTGGCGCATGAGGTCGAGCACATCCGGCAGGATGCGGGCCTCGACCACCCGCCCGTCCTCGATCCGGTAGAACTCCCCGACGCGCAGGAACACGAGCTTGCCGTGCGGGGCGATGCCGAACAGGGGCCGCTCGAAGTTGCCCAGATAGTGCCCGAGCGTCGAGACCCACGTCCCGGACCCGGTGCGCGAGACGCCGCCCATGACCAGCATGTCGCGCCGCCGCAGCCCCGGAAGCGCCTGGCGCAGCGGCTCGACCCAGCCCGACCAGACCGCGTCAGTCCCCGTCAGGTCCTCCACCGGCGAGGCGACGCGCCAGAGCGTCCCCGCCGTGCAGAGGCGGTCGATCGTGCGGCGCGCGTCGTCCGCGGACGACGCGACCAGATCGATCAGGGACGCGTGCGTCCCGTGCCGGAAGTCGCTCACCGTCGCATCTCCAAGGTCCCGGGGCAGCCTGTCGAAAAGCTCTTGCATTCGATTGCAAAGACTGTCAACCCGGTTTCCGGTCGCCGGGTCGATCCCGTGCGCCGACCGCGAGCCCGAACGAGGAGTCCGGCCCCATGAAGGGCTTCGATCCCCGGTGGAAGGACCTGCCGGACTACATCATCGGCATCACCAAGGAGATCTGGGAGGACCGCGGCATCGCGACCCTCCACCGCTACTATACGCCGGACCTCGCGGTGCGCTCGCCCACCGCGCTGGTGGTGGGAAACGCGAACGTCATCGCGGCCACGATGCAGACGCTGGCCGAGTTCCCGGACCGCACGCTTCTGGGCGAGGACGTGATCTGGTCGGGCGACGGGACGGACGGCTTCCTCTCCTCCCACCGCCTGCTCTCCACCGCCACGCACATGGCCGAGGGCGCCTATGGCCCGCCGACGGGCAGGCGCCTCGTCTACCGCATCATCGCGGACTGCGCGGCCAGGGAGAACGCGATCTTCGACGAGTGGCTGATCCGCGACCAGGGCGCCATCGTCCGCCAGCTGGGCCTCGATCCCAAGGCCTACGCGGCCGACCGGATCGCGATCGAGGGCGGGCCGGAACGCTGCGCCCGCCCGCTGACGCCCGACACCGACCGCCCGCCCGCCTACACGGGCCGCGGCAACGACGATCCCGTGGGCCAGCGCTACGCGGAGATCCTGACCCGCATCATGGGCGCCGACTTCGCCGCCATCCCGCAGGTCTACGACCGGGCGGCGCAGCTCGAGCATCCGGGCGGCGTCACGGGCCACGGCTGGGAGGCGGCGGACGGGTTCTGGATGCGCCTGCGCGCGGCCTTCCCCGACGCCGCGTTCCGGATCGAGCACGTGATCGGTCGCCGCGATCCCGACATGCCGCCGCGCGCGGCGCTGCGCTGGAGCCTGTGGGGCCGGCATTCGGGCTTCGGCGCCTTCGGCCAGCCGTCGGGCGCGCAGGTCTACGTCATGGGCATCAGCCACGCCGAGTTCGGACCCTGGGGGCTCCGGCGCGAATGGGTCCTTTACGACGAGACCGCGATCTGGAAGCAGATCCTGCTGAAGACGGGGTGAGGGCTTTCCCAGGGTGACGATGTGACCAGGACCGTCGACGTCGCCATCGTCGGCGCCGGGGCCGCGGGCATCGCCGCCGCCAGACGGCTGCGCGGCACCGGCCTGCGCGTCGTCCTGATCGAGGCCGCCGACCGCCTCGGCGGCCGGGCGTGGACGCGCACCGTCGAAGGGCACCCGCTCGACCTCGGCTGCGCCTGGCTCCATTCAGGCGACCGGAACCCCTGGACCGGCATCGCGACGGGCCTCGGCCTCGCCGTCGACCGCACGCCGCCGCCCTGGGACGAGCAGGCGGGCGACCGGAACTTCACACCCGGCGAGCAGGCCGAGGCCGACGCGGCGACGGCCGCCTTCGAGCGGCGGCTGCGGACCCTCCCGCCCGACCGCGACGCGGCCTCCGACGCGCTGGAGCCGGGGAACCCGTGGAACGGCCTCCTGCAGGCGGTCAGCGGCTACGTCAACGGGGCGCCGCTGGAGCGGGTCTCGGCCCGCGACCACGCCGCCTACGACGACGCCGACACCGGCGTGAACTGGCGCGTGCGCGAGGGAATGGGGGCGGCGATCGTCGCTGCGGCGGCCGGGCTCGACACGGCCACCGGAACCCGGGTGACTGCGGTCGACCTGCCGGCCGGCGGGGTCCGGCTGGAGACCTCGGCGGGTCCGGTCGATGCGCGAGCCGCGATCCTCACCGTCGCGACCGACGTGCTGGCCTCGGGTGCCGTCCGCCTGCCCCGCGCGCTCGACCACAAGCGCGAGGCGGCGGCCGACCTGCCGCTGGGCCTCGCCGACAAGATCGTCTTCGCGCTCGACGGGCCGGCGGGCTTCGATCCGGACACCCACGCGGTCGGGAACCCGCGGTCGGGCGAGACCGGCGCCTATCACCTCCGCCCCTTCGGCCGGCCGCTGATCGAGGGGTTCTACGGCGGGATCGCCGCGCGGATGCTGCACGGCCTCGGCGAAGCCGGGGCGATCGCCTTCGCGCTGGACGAGCTGGCGGGCCTGTTCGGCCACGAAATCCGCCGCCGCCTCCGCCCGGTCCTGCGCACCGACTGGACGGCCGTGCCCTTCGTCGGCGGCGCCTATTCCCACGCGCTGCCCGGCCGCTCCGCCGCCCGGGCGGTGCTGGCGGCCCCGGTCGAAGGGCGCCTGTTCTTCGCGGGCGAGGCCTGCTCGGCCGTCGACTTCACCGCCGCCCACGGGGCGCACGCGACGGGCACGGCCGCGGCGGAAGCGGCGCTCGCGGCGCTCGGTCAGGGCCCGTAGTCGATCCGCACCGTCCGCACCTCGCCGGCGCTGGGGCCGGTCATCACGTCGATGGGCCCGGGGGCTGCGGCGAAGCGGTCGCCCGCCTGCCACCACGCGAATTGGTCCGCACTCACCCGGAAGCGGACCGTCCCCGCCTCGCCGGGCGCCAGGCGGATCCGCTCGAAGGCGCGGAACATCATCACCGGGCGCGAGATCGGCGCGAAGCGGTTGCGCAGATAGAGCTGGACCATCGCGGTGCCCGGCCGGTCGCCGACGTTGCGGACGGGGACGGACACCGTCACCGGCGCGTCGTCGGTCAGCCGCCGCGCGTCCGCCGCGGGCTCCCCGAATTCGAAGCGGGTCCATGTCAGCCCGTGGCCGAAGGGGAACAGCGGCGTGGTCGGGCGGTCGAGGTAGTTGGAGGAATAGATGTCCGGCCATTTGATCGCCGGCCTGCCGGAAGGCAGCCGGTCGTGGTGGACGGGGATCTGCCCCACCGACCGGGGCGTCGACACGGGCATGCGGGCGAGCGGTTCCACGTCGCCGAACAGCAGGCGCGCGACGGCCGTCCCGCCCATGGTGCCGGGGAACCAGACCTTGAGGATGGCCGGCGCCTCGGCGGCCAGCACCTCCATCGCCACGGGCCGTCCGCCGAAGACGACCGCGGCCGTCGGCCGCCCCTCGGCCAGCACCGCGCGGACGAGGTCCATCTGCCGGCCGGGCAGGTCGATGTCGGTCCGGCTCGCCGCCTCCCCGCTCATGCCCGCAGCCTCGCCGATGGCGAGGATGACCGCGTCGGCCCCCCGCGATGCCTCGACGGCGGCGCGCGTCTCGGCCTCGGTCGCCCCCTCGAACGCCGCGACGGGCACGATCCGCAGGTCGACGCCCGGCCCCAGCCGCTCGGCCAGCCCCGCGGCCAGCGACACCGGGCGGCTGAACACCCCGCGCCCGAACCAGGACCCCAGCATCTCGAACTTCGCGTCCGCGTGCGGGCCGATCACCGCGACCGACCGGACCGTCCGCGGGAAGGGCAGGACCGGGCCGTCGTTCTTCAGCAGCACGAGGCTGCGCTCGGCGAAGTCCTGCGCCTCGGCCCGGTGCGGCGCGGGCGAGGTCTCCGTCCGTCCCTCGCTCGCCTCGAACCGGGCGAAGGGCGCGTCGAACAGGCCCATCCGCTCCTTCAGCGTCAGGACGGCGCGCACCGCCCCGTCCAGCAGCGCCTCGGGCACCCGGCCCGCGCGGACGAGCCCCGGCAACTCCGAGAGGTGGAAGGTCGACGCCATGTCCATCTGCAGCCCGCCGCGGATGCCAGCCTCAGCGGCATCGGCGTCGGTCTCGGCC
>JBIJED010000270.1:0-4866 GCA_044343785.1 Azospirillales bacterium
CTCCGGAGGGAATGCCGCGGCCGAGCCAGCTGAAGATCCTGCCGCTGGACGACGCCAAGGCGCTGGCCGACGACGAGGCGAACAAGCGCCGCTTCGCCGACCTGTTCGGCGGCTGATGCACGGCGGATCTCCCGCATGGTGAGGGGCGAGCGGATCCTCCTGCTCGCCCTGGTCCTGCTGGTCGGGCTCCTCTCGGTGCTGCCGATGGCGCGCCTCCTCATGGAGGCGCTGGCGCCCCGGGGTGTGCCCGACCTGTCGGTCGTGGAACGGGTCTGGAACAGTCCGGCGACGTGGCGGGCGACGACCAACACGCTGTGGGTCGCGGCCGGCGGCACGGTCGCGGCGGTCCTGCTCGGCGCACTCTTCGCGCTCCTGATCGGCCTGACCGACGTCCGGCGCAAGGGCCTGCTGGTCTTCGCCTTCATGCTGCCGCTGATGATCCCGGCGCAGATCACGGCGATCAGCTGGCTCCAGCTGTTCGGGCCGGGAAGCGCGCTCCTGAACGCGCTGGGGCTCGCGCCGCCGCCGGGCACCCGCAACCCGCTCCACTCGGCCGGCGGGATCATGCTGCTGCTGGGCATCGAGCACAGCGCGCTCGTGTTCCTGGCGTTGCGGGCAGGCCTTCGGTCGATTCCCGCCGATCTGGTCGAGGCCGCCCGCGCGACGGGGGCCGGGCCGGTGCGCAGCGTCCTCACCGTCGTCCTGCCGCTCGCCGGACCGTCGCTCCTCGCCGGGGCCGCGCTCGCCTTCGTCTCGGCGGTGGGAAACTTCGGCGTGCCGGCGCTGCTCGGCATCCCGGCCGGCTATCCCGTCCTCACCACGCTCGTCTACCGGCGTCTCTCGGGCCTCGGCCCCACGGCGATCCCGGAGGCGGCGGTCGTGTCCATCCTGATCGCGCTGATCGCCTTCGCGGGCGTGGCGCTCCAGGCCTGGGCCTCGCGGCGCACGGACGTGCGCGTGGCCGGCGGCGCCTCGCGCCCGCTCGACCTGCCGCTGGGACCCTGGCGGGGATCGGCGGAGGCGATCTTGTGGGCGGTGGTGGCGATGATCCTCGTGCTGCCGCTCTTCGCCCTCGTCGCGACGTCGCTGGTGCCCGCCTACGGCATCCCGCTGTCCGCGGCGACGGCCACCCTCGCCCACTACGCGCACGTCCTGTTCGTCCATCCTGCGACCACGCGCGCCTTCCGGAACTCGCTCCTGCTGGCCGGGTCCGCCGCCCTGATCCTCGTGGGGCTGTCGGTGCTGATCGCCTACCTGTCGGTCTGGCGGCGCAGCCTCGTCGCGCGAACGCTCGACCTGCTGTCCGACCTGCCCTACGCGGTGCCGGGCCTCGTGCTGTCGATCGCGGCGATCCTGCTGTTCATCCGGCCGCTGCCGCTCCTCGGAATCAGCCTCTACAACACGATCTGGATCATCCTCTTCGCCTATCTGGCGCGCTTCCTCGCGCTGGTGCTGCGACCGATGGCGGCCGGGTTCCTCAGCCTCGACCGGTCGCTGGAGGAGGCGGCGCAGATGTGCGGCGCCGGTCTCTGGCGCCGGCTGGGGACGGTCGTGGTCCCGCTGGTGTCGCCGCTGGCGGTGGCGGGCGGGGTGCTCGTGTTCCTCACCGCGCTCAACGAACTCACCGTCTCCGTCCTCCTGTGGACCTCGGGCCGGGAGACGCTGGGCGTGGTGATCTACAGTCTGGAGGAAGGGGGCGGCACCGTGCTGGCCTCGGCCGTCTCGGTCGTTGCGGTCGGCGTGATCGCGTCGCTCATGCTGCTGGCGACGCTTCTCGCACGGCGGCTTCCGGCCGGAACGCTGCCGTGGCAGGCGTGAGGTCGTCCGCGGCGGCGGGGACGATCCAGCCGTCGGTCACGGCGATGCGCAGGGCTTGGCCGGGGTGCGGAACGGAACCCTCCGGAACCGACAGGGCGAGGGTCACCCCGCCGACGTCCACCTCGACCGCCGTGGCCCCGCCCTTGTAGACGACGCGCCGGACGATGCCGGGCACGCCCGCCTCCCCCACCGCGAGATCCTCCGGCCGGACGCAGAGCAGCCCCGGCCCCGGTCGCTGGCCCGGGGCCGCGCGGACGACCGCGGTCGCCCTCTCCCAGGCAACCCGCACACGGCCCCCCTCCTCCGCCGTCTCGACCGAAACGGGCACGAGGGCGCCCCGGCCGATGAAGCCGGCGACCATCGGCGTGGCGGGCTCGCGATAGAGGGTGCGCGGCGTCGCCAACTGCACGACGCGACCGCCGTCCATCACGGCGATCCGGTCGGCCAACGCCATCGCCTCCGACTGGTCGTGGGTGATGTAGACCATCGTCGCGCGGGTCTTGGCGTGGAAGGCGGCGAACTCCGCCTCCATCGAGGCGCGCAGGTGCACGTCGAGGTTCGCCAGCGGCTCGTCCAGCAGCATCAGCGACGGCTCCATCACGAGGCAGCGGGCGAGCGCCACGCGCTGGCGCTGGCCGCCCGACAGCTCGGCCGGGCGGCGGGCGCCGTAGCCGGTCAGCCCGACCGAGGCGAGCGCCGCCTCGACCCGGGCACGGTACGCCCCGCCCTTCACGCGCGCGGTCCGCAGCGGATAGCCGACGTTCCCCTCGACCGTCATGTGGGGCCAGAGCGCGTAGCTCTGGAACACGATCCCGACCCGGCGCCGCTCGGGCGGGACGAAGGTGCGGGGACCGGAGACGACCGTGTCGCCGATGGCCAGCATGCCGCCGTCCAGCCGCTCGAACCCCGCGATCAGGCGGAGCAGCGTGGTCTTGCCGCAGCCGGACGGGCCGAGGACGGCCAGGAATTCGCCGTCGGCGACGCGGATGTCGACGGCATCGACCGCCGTCGTCGTCCCGAACCGCTTGGTCACGCCCTGAAGCGTCAGCCCGGCCATCTCGCGCATCCCTGTCCGCCGCGGGCGCAAGATGGGCGAGACACGGGGCCCTGACCACCCCCTTTCATTGACCCTCCGCCGCCCGCCCCTTAGGGTCCGGGCCATGGACACGACCATCGCCAACGCCCGGGACGACCTGTTCCGCCGCATCGCGGCGAAGCGGGACGAGGTGGCGTCCCTCACCCGCGACCTCATCCGCTTCCCCACGGTCAACCCGCCGGGCGACGCCTATGCCGCGTGCGCGGACTTCATCGGGGAGCGGCTGCGCCGACGCGGGTTCGACGTGAAATTCCTCCGCGGGGAGGGCGCGCCCGGCGACAGCGACGCCTATCCGCGCACCAACGTCGTCGCCCGGATCGAGGGGCGGCCGGGCGGCGAGTGCGTCCACTTCAACAGCCACATCGACGTGGTCGAGGCGGGCCGGGGCTGGACCGTCGATCCGTTCGGGGGCGAGATCCGGGACGGTCGGGTCTGGGGCCGCGGGGCGTGCGACATGAAGGGCGGGCTCGCCGCCTCGATCGTCGCGGTCGAGGCGATCCTGGAGAGCGGGATCCCCTGGACCGGCGCGCTGGAGATCTCCGGCACCGTGGACGAGGAATCGGGCGGGTTCGGCGGCGTGGCGCACCTCGCGCGGCAGGGTCTCTTCTCCCCGCCCCGGGTGCATCACGTCATCATCCCCGAACCGCTCGACCCCGACCGGGTGTGCCTCGGCCACCGCGGCGTCTGGTGGGCGGAGATCGAGACGAAGGGCCGCATCGCCCACGGCTCGATGCCGTTCCTGGGCGTCAGCGCCATCCGCCACATGGGCGCGTTCCTCCACCTGGTGGAGGAACGCGTCCATCCGGAACTCGCCAAGCGCCGCACGCGGATGCCCGTCGTGCCGGAGGGTGCGCGGGCGTCCACGCTGAACTTCAATTCGCTCCACGGCGGGCAGGCGGAGATCGCGGGCGACGGTCTTCCGAGCCCCAACGTCGCCGACAGCTGCCGCCTGATCCTCGACCGGCGCTTCCTGATCGAGGAGGGGCTGGACGCGGTGAAGGCCGAGATCCTCGGCCTGCTGGAGGAACTGGCGGCCGGGCGGCCCGACTTCCGCTATGCGGTGCGCGACCTCATGGTGGTCCACCCGGTGATGACCGATCCGGGGGCGCCGGTGGTGCGTGCGCTCGACCGGGAGATCGAACGGGTGTTCGGCCGGGCGCCGAGGCACATCGCCTCGCCCGGCACCTACGACCAGAAGCACATCGCCCGCATCGGCAATCTGCACGACTGCGTGGCCTACGGTCCGGGCATCCTCGAACTCGCGCATCAGCCGGACGAGTGGGTGGGGATCGACGACATGGTCGCCTCGGCCAAGGTGATGGCGGCGGCGGCGATGACGCTGACGGGCACGTGGCCGGACGGGGGGGCGGCGTTCTGAGGCGGCGCACCCTCATCGCCTTCAACAAGCCCTTCGGCGTGCTGTGCCAGTTCACCGACCCGGCGGGCCGGCCGACGCTGGGGGCGTTCGGCCTGCCGCCCGGGGTCTATCCGGCGGGGCGGCTCGACCACGACAGCGAGGGGCTGCTGCTGCTGACCGACGACGGGCCGCTGGTGAAGCGGCTGCTCGACCCGGCCTTCGCCCATCCGCGGCGCTATCTCGTGCAGGTGGAGGGCGAGCCGGACGATGCGGCGCTCGGGCGCCTCGCGGCGGGCGGGCTGGTGATCCAGGGGCACCGGACACGCCCCTGCGCGGTCGGGCGGATCGACCCGCCCGACCTGTGGCCGCGCGACCCGCCGGTCCGGTTCCGCAAGTCGGTCCCGGACCGCTGGATCGCGATGACGCTGACAGAGGGCAGGAACCGGCAGGTGCGGCGGATGACGGCGGCCGTCGGCCACCCGACGCTCCGTCTCGTCCGGGTGTCGATCGGCGAGGTCGCGCTCGACGGGCTTGCGCCGGGCGCTTGGCGGGTGGTCCCGGTCAGGGCGGCCGGCTCGACGCGGCCGTCATGGAC
>JBIJED010000388.1:0-3946 GCA_044343785.1 Azospirillales bacterium
TCCCCGTGCTGGCGGCCGAGACGTCGGACGGCGCGCACTGGAACATGGCGAGCTGGATCCAGGCCGGGGCGCTCGACATGACCCGCGTCTCCTCCTTCTACAAGGGCGGGATCACCGGCTCGATGAAGATCGCGCACCTGTCCGAGTGCCACGGCATGCGGGCGCAGGTGCACGGGATGGGCGTCGCGAACGCGCAGCTCTGCGCCGCCATCCTGAACAACGACTACTACGAGCAGATCGTCTTCAACGAGGCGCACATCCACAGCCTCGCAGGGATGGGCCGGCTCGCGGTCGTCGACGGCACGCTGACGGTGTCGGACGAGCCCGGTCTCGGGTTCGACATCGACTGGGAGCGCGTCGAGAAGACGGCGGTGGCGCGCGCATGACGGTCCTGTCGGAGGCGCGGCTGGGCGAGGGGGACCGGCGCGTGCGCCGGGTGCCGCACGTCCGCCTCGGTGCCGTCGGCCGCCTGTCCGAGCGCCGGGGCTGGGCGTGGCTGCTCCTCCTGCCGAGCCTCGTGATGATCCTCGCGATCATCCTCTATCCCACCGGCTACGGCCTGTGGCTGGGCCTGCAGGAGATGCGGCTGACCCGTCCCGACCGGGACGGGTTCGTCGGCCTGAAGCACTTCATCGCCATCGCCGACGACCCGATCTTCTGGCTCTCCTTGCGCAACACCCTCGTCTGGGTGGTCGGATCGGTGGTTGGCGAGCTGGCGCTCGGCCTCGCGGCCGCCCTCGTGCTCAACAAGGACCTGCCGGGCTTCAAGCTCGCGGCGGCGCTCGTGCTGCTGCCCTGGTTCCTGCCGAACGTGGTGGCCGGCAACATCTGGGCGATGATGCTCGATCCGCGGCTCGGCGTGATCAACGACGTGCTGGTCCGCATGGGCGTGCTCACCACCTACCGGGCGTGGTTCGCCGAGCCCGATCTCGCGCTCGCCGCGGCGATGGCGGTGGAGATCTGGCACGGATTCCCCTTCTTCGCGCTCCTCCTGCTGGCCGCGCTGAAGGCGATCCCGCAGGACCTCTACGAGGCGGCCGCCTGCGACGGGGCGAAGGCGTGGGACCAGTTCGTCCACGTCACCCTGCCGCAGTTGCGGATGATCATCGTCGCCTCGGTCGTGCTGCGGGTGATCAGCCTCGTCAACTCGCCCGAGATCCTGCTGATCCTCACCGGCGGCGGGCCGGGCCGGTCGACGCAGGTGCTGTCGCTCTATGCCTTCCTGAAGGCCTACAAGGAGTTCAACTTCGGCTATGCGAGCGCGCTCGCGACCGTGATGTTCCTCCTCCTGATGCTCTTCTCCTGGGCCTACGTGCGGCTCTCCAACGTGATGAGGGACTGATGGCCGTCGTCCGCTCCCGACGCGCGCGCCGGCGGATCGGCGTCGCCCTCTCCTACGCGGCGATGCTGACCATCGTCGTCTTCGCGATCTTCCCGATCGTCTGGTGCCTGCTGGTCTCCCTGAAGCCGGAGAGCGAGATCGTCTCGGCCCAGATGACCTACTGGCCCCGGACGGTGACGTTCGAGAACTACGTGGCGATCTGGACGCGCTCGAACTTTCCCACGCTGATCCTGAACAGCGTGGTCACGACGACGATCACGGTCGCGATCTGCACCATCGTCGGCACGCTCGCGTCCTACGCCATCTCCCGCTACCGCTTCCGCGGGCGGAGCGCGCTGATGCTGGGCTACCTCGTGGTGCGCATGTTCCCGGCGGTGATGATCATCATCCCGCTGTTCATCGTGATGCGCGGTTTCGGCCTGCTCGACAGCCGCCTCGGCCTGGCACTCGCCTACACGACGTTCCTGCTGCCGGTCTTCATCTGGATGATGAAGGGCTATCTCGACGCGGTCCCGCCCGAGATCGAGGATGCGGCGCGGGTGGACGGGGCGAGCCGCATCGGCGCGATGGTGCGGGTGGTGCTGCCGCTGGTCCTGCCCGGGCTCGTGGCGACGGCGGTCTTCATCGCGATCGGCGCGTGGAACGAATACCTGATCGCGCTGATGCTCACGACCAGCACGGGCTCGCGCACCTGGCCCGTGGGGCTCCAGCTCATGGTCGGCGAATTCCAGCTCCCCTGGGGATCGCTGGCGGCGGGCGGGATCATCTCGATCATCCCGGTGGTGGTGCTGTTCGTGCTGGTCCAGCGGGTGATGGTGAAGGGGCTGACGGCGGGTGCCGTGAAGGGCTGAGGGGAGGGGAGACCCTCACCCTCCCAACCGCCTCGCGGCAAGGGCAGAGGGACAGGGTGGGGGTCTTCCCCAGGAAGGGAGTGTGCGGATGGCCGGACTGCAGCTGCGCGGCGTGCGCAAGTCCTTCGGGTCGCTGGAGGTGATCCGCGGCGTCGACCTCGACGTGGAGGACCGGTCCTTCATCGTCTTCGTCGGCCCGTCGGGATGCGGGAAGTCGACGCTGCTGCGCATGATCGCGGGGCTGGAGGACATCTCCGCCGGCGCGATCACGATCGGCGACCGGCGGGTGGACGACCTCGCCCCGGCCGAGCGGGGCATCGCCATGGTGTTCCAGTCCTACGCCCTCTACCCGCACATGAGCGTGCGGGAGAACATGGAGTTCGGGCTCCGCATGGCCGGCGTCGGCGGGTCCGAGCGGGAGGGGTTCGTGACGCGCGCCGCCCGCACGCTCCGCCTCGACGGCCTTCTGGAGCGCCGTCCCAGGGCGCTCTCGGGCGGGCAGCGGCAGCGCGTGGCGATCGGCCGGGCCATCGTGCGCGACCCGGACGTGTTCCTGTTCGACGAGCCGCTGTCGAACCTCGACGCCGCCCTGCGGGTGCAGATGCGCGTCGAACTCGCACGGCTCCACCACGACCTCCAGCGCACGATGATCTACGTGACCCACGACCAGGTGGAGGCGATGACGCTCGCAGACCGCATCGTGGTGCTCGACGCCGGGCGGATCGAGCAGGTGGGCGCGCCCATGGACCTCTACCGCAGCCCGGCCAACCTGTTCGTCGCCGGCTTCATCGGGAGCCCGAAAATGAACTTCCTCGACGCCGCCGTGGAGACCGCGCCCGACGGGCGCGCGCGCGCCCGCCTGCCCGGGGGGACCCTCGTCGACGTGCCGGTCCGTCCCCGCGGCGACCGGGCGACGTTCGGCGTGCGGCCCGAGCACCTCGTCCATGGCGCGCAGGCGGCGGGGCTCCCGTCGCTGCGCGGGCGGGCCGTGGTGGTGGAGCGCCTCGGCGGGGCGACGCTCGTCCATCTGGCGCTCGACGGCGACGTGACGGTGACGCTCCAGGTGGCCGGCGACGCCGAGATCCGGCTCGACGAGACGGTGGAGGTCGGCATCCGGCCCGAGACAACGCATCTCTTCGGCCCGGACGGCGGCGCCTGGCCGAGGGACTGAACAACAAATCGATGGTGTTAATCAATTGGAATGTCCGGATCGGTTCTGTCCGGTCTTGACGGGCACCGGACGTCCTGCCATGTAGATCGTCGGTACGGCCGATCCGGGCCGGACCCGCGGTGATTTGAGGGACAGCTTGCGCCGCGACACCAAACGCTAAAGCGCCGCGACGTGCGTCGCGGTATCCCCTCCGTCGGAGGACCGCGTGATGGATTGCCAGATCCGCCCGTCGACCGCCCCCTTGGGGGTGCCCTGCGTCTCCGCCCGCTGTCGAATGGCGTGCCGTCGGCCGATCGGCTGACGTCCGGCCCGCGGGGCCGCGAACACCACGAGCTTTCGACCGTTGATGATCCGGTGGTCCTTCCGGACGCCCGGGTCCGGGAGACAGTCAATGTCCGACGCTTTCGTCATCGAGGCGGGCGACGCCGCGGCCGGCGTGCTCGTCCGCGAACGGGACGGGTGGCGGTTCTTCGCCGCCGGCGCGCCGTTCCACGTCCTCGACTCGCTCCGTTTCCGCTCCCCGCGCGAGGCGGAGCGGGCGGCGGCGCGCCTCGTCCCGGTCCGTCCCGGCCGGGCGGGCCG
>JBIJED010000271.1:0-4856 GCA_044343785.1 Azospirillales bacterium
GGCACGATCTCCTCTCCCGCCACTATCGCGACGCCCATCCGGAGAGCTTCGACCCCGCGCTGGGCGACCGCGCCTACACCGGCCGGTTCCGCGTCACCGACCCGCTGCCGGACGGCGACGGCATGACGATCGGCGAGGCGCTGCTGTCGCCCACCCGGACCTATGCGCCGATCGTCGCCCGTCTGCTGGCCGACGGGTGCCAGGGCATCTCGGCGCTGTTCCACAACACGGGCGGCGGGCTGACGAAGTGTCTCGGCTTCGGCCGGGGCGTGCGCTACGTCAAGGACGCGCCCCTCCCCCTGCCGCCACTGTTCCGCCTGCTTGCGGCGGAGAGCCGGCTGCCGCCCCGGGAACTCGCCCGCACCTGGAACCTCGGCCAGCGGTTCGAGGTGGTGTGCGAGCCCGCGCTGGCGCCGAAGGTGATCGCGCTGTCCGAGGGCTTCGGCGTCGCCGCCCGGGTGATCGGGCGGGTCGAGGCGATCCCCGGCGACGGGGTGGAGGCGGAGGTCGCGGTCGGCGGCGAACGGGTCACGTTCGCGCGGCCGGTGAAGGGCTGAGATGGCCGGCATCCGTGCGTCCGCGGCTCTGGCGGCGCTGCTCGCGGCGGGCTGCGCCGGACCCGCGCCGCCGCCGCGGTCCGTCCCGTCGGGACCCGCCCCCGCGATCGTGGGCCTTCCGGGGATCGATGCGGCGCGCCGGGCGATCGGCCGGATCGATTTCGCGGGCGGGGCCATCTGCACCGGCACGCTGGTGGCGCCCCGGGTGGTGCTCACCGCCGCCCACTGCCTGCACGACGCCTTCGGCAACCGCCTGCGCCCGGTGGTCTTCCGCCCGGGGTTCGAGGGGGGCGACATGGTGCCGCCGCTGCCCGTCGTCGCCGACCGGGTCGCGCCCGCCTTCGACTACGCCCCCTGGTTCGAGGACGGCGCGCTCGGCGGGGCGGACTATGCGTTCCTCGCGCTCGGCGACGACCCGCCGCGCGGGACGGGGGCGCTCCCCGTGCTGGCGGTGAACGACGACGCGATCGCCGGGCCGCGGGCGACCGATCTCGTCCAGGTGGGCTACGGACGCAGCCAGGGGCGCCGGCAGACGGTGCGCGCGCCCTGCCGCGCGCTCATGACGTTCGAGGACCGGACCTACGGCCACCGCTGCGGCAGCGTGGTGGGCGACAGCGGGTCGCCCAACCTCGCGCTGCGCGACGGCCGCTGGTGGGTGGTCGGCATCGAGAGTTCGACCATGCGGCGCGGCGCCTACAGCGGCATCGACATCGTGGTGGGCGCCAGCGCCTTCGCCGACGACCTCGCCCGCTTCGCCGCCGCGGTGGGGCGCTGACCGGCGGGCCTACCCCAGCTTCACCGCCGTGCCGCTGCACGTGACCATCAGCATGGAGCCGTTCGACCCCACCACCTCGTAGTCGAGGTCGACGCCCACGACCGCGTCGGCGCCGCGGGCTGCGGCCGCGTCCACCATGTCCTGGATGGCCGTGTCCTTGGCCTCGCGCAGCGTGCGCTCGTAAGCACCCGAGCGACCGCCGACGATGTCGCGGATCGAGGCGAAGAGGTCGCGGAAGACGTTGGCGCCGAGGATGGCCTCGCCGCCGACGATGCCGAGATAGGCCACGATGCGGCGGCCCTCGACGCTGGGCGTGGTGGTCACGATCATGGACGGGGCTCCTGTCAGGTGACGACGCCGCGGCGCCTGTTCTCGGGCCGGTCCCACGACCCCGTGCGCATGATGTCCGCCAGGATCCCGACCGCGTCCCAGACGTCCGCGTACCCGACATATAGGGGCGTGAGCCCGAAACGCAGGATGTCCGGCGCGCGGAAATCGCCGATCACGCCGCGGCCGATCAGCGCCTGCATGATCGCGAACCCCTCGGGATGGGCGATCGAGACCTGGCTGCCGCGCACCGCCGGGTCGCGCGGGGTGACGACGCGGAAGCCCCATTCGCCGCAGCTCGCCTCCACCCGGGCGAGGAACAGGTCGATCAGGTCCTGGGACTTCGCCCGCACCACGGCGAGGTCGGCCTCCAGCATCAGGTCGACGCCCACCTCCAGCGCCGCCATGGAGAGGACGGGCGGCGTGCCGCACTGCTGGCGGCGGATGCCGTCCGCCGGGCGGTAGGCGAGGTCGAAGTCGAACGGGGCCGCGTGGCCGAGCCAGCCGGAGAGCGGCACGGCCAGCGTGTCCTGCCAGCGTTTCGCGACGTAGAGGAAGGCCGGGGCGCCCGGGCCGCCGTTGAGGTACTTGTAGCCGCAGCCGACCGCGAAATCGACGCCGCAGCCGTCGAGGTCCACCGGGAAGGCGCCGGCCGAATGGGCGAGGTCCCACAGGACGAGCGCACCCTTGGCATGCGCGGCCTCGGTCACCTTGCGCATGTCGTGGCGCCAGCCGGTGCGGTAGTTCACCTCGGTCAGCATGACCAGCGCCGTCGTGTCGTCGATCGCCGACGCGACGGCGCCCTCCTCGACGATGCGCAGCTCGCACCGCCCGCCGATCAGGTCGGACAGGCCCTGGACCATGTAGAGGTCGGTGGGGAAGTTCCCCCGGTCGGACACCACCGTCGACCGGTCGGGCCTGAGGCGCAGGGCGCCGGCCGCGAGCTTGAACACGTTGACCGAGGTGCTGTCCGCCGACAGGACCTGGCCGGGTGCCGCGCCGATCAGCCGGCCGATCTTGTCGCCGACGCGGGTCGGCATGTGCATCCAGTCGTTGACGTTCCAGCTCCGGATCAGGTCGCGGCCCCACTCCGCCGTCACCACCCGGGCGACCCGGTCGGCCGTCGCGCGGGGGAGGGCGCCGAGGGAGTTGCCGTCGAGATAGACGGTGCCGTCGGGAAGGGCGAAGCGGTCACGGAAGCCCGCCAGCGGATCGGAACGGTCGCGGGCGATGGCGGCGGCGCGGGTGTCGATGTCCATGGGATGCGGCCCGGTGGTCGGAGGGTGGCGCACGATCCGACGGCGGACGCGCCGTGGCAACCCCCACGGCGGCCGATGGGGCGTCCCTCAGCGCAACCGGTCGAGGACCTCGTCGAGGATGGGTGCCTCCTCCCTCAACCCGGGATGGTGGGTCGACAGGGTGGCCCTGGCATGGAAATAGGCGGCGACGAACCGCTCCGCCGCCGCGGTCAGCGACGACCGGCCGCGTCGCCCGTCGATCAGCGCGATCAGCCGCTCGACCGGCATCCCCTGTTCCGTGGCGGCGTCGGCGAGAGCGGTGCGGCAGAAGGGGCGAAGCCGTGGCGGACGGCGGGGTGCGCCGGTCTCATCCTCGCGGAGTTCGGCCGGCCGGGACGGCGCGATCGGAGGGTGGAGCATCAGGAGTCAGCGGCAGCGGATCGTTTCCTGCGCGGGTATGCGCCCGTCCCGCCCGTTTGTCCAGCCCTTCGCGCGGGGCCGGGCCGTCGCGACCGGCTTGGCGCGGGGGGGGCCAGGGTCTAGGATCGCGCGGTCGTCGTGGATTGCAACGTCGAGGATCCGGCATGACCGACACACGCCCCCCCGGGACGGAGGACTGGCGCCGGCTTGCCGCCGAGGATCTCGGCGGCAAGGACCCCGCCTCGCTCGTCTGGCGCACGCCCGAGGGCATCGACGTGCGCCCGGTCTACACCGCGGTGGACGTCGTCGGGCTGCCGGATCCCGGGCTTCCCGGCGCCTATCCCTTCACCCGCGGGCCCCGGGCGACGATGTACACGGTCCGCCCCTGGACCGTCCGCCAATATGCCGGCTTCTCCACGGCGGAGGCGTCGAACGCCTTCTACCGGGCGAACCTCGAGGCCGGGCAGATGGGCCTCTCGGTCGCCTTCGACCTCGCGACCCATCGCGGCTACGACAGCGACCATCCGCGGGTCGTCGGCGACGTCGGCAAGGCCGGCGTGGCGATCGACAGCGTGGATGACATGAAGATCCTGTTCGACGGCATCCCGCTCGACAGGATGTCGGTCTCGATGACCATGAACGGGGCGGTGCTGCCGGTGCTGGCCGGCTACATCGTCGCCGCCGAGGAGCAGGGGGTGCCGCAGGCGAAGTTGTCCGGCACCATCCAGAACGACATCCTGAAGGAGTTCATGGTCCGGAACACCTACATCTATCCGCCCGGACCCTCCATGCGGATCGTGGCCGACATCATCGCCCACACCGCCCGCCACATGCCGAAGTTCAACTCGATCTCGATCTCCGGCTACCATATGCAGGAGGCCGGGGCGACGGCGGTGCAGGAACTCGCCTACACGCTGGCCGACGGGCTGGAGTACGTGCGGGCGGCGATGTCGCGCGGCCTCGCGGTCGACGAATTCGCCCCGCGCCTGTCGTTCTTCTTCGCCATCGGCATGAACGTCTTCATGGAGATCGCGAAGCTCCGCGCGGCCCGCCTTCTGTGGGCCGAGCTGATGACGGAGAATTTCGATCCGAAGGACCCGCGCTCGCTGATGCTGCGCACCCACTGCCAGACGTCGGGCGTCTCGCTGACCGAGCAGGACCCCTACAACAACATCGTCCGCACGACGGTCGAGGCGATGGCGGCGGTGCTGGGCGGCAGCCAGTCGCTGCACACCAACGCCTTCGACGAGGCGCTGGGCCTGCCCACCCCCTTCTCCGCCCGGATCGCGCGCAATACCCAGCTGATCCTGGCCGAGGAGACGGGGATGACCAAGGTTGTCGATCCGCTCGGCGGCTCCTGGTACGTCGAGAGCCTGACCCACGAGCTGGCGACGGCCGCCCGCGCGCTGATCTCCGAGGTGGAGGCGATGGGCGGCATGACGAGAGCGGTGGAGGCCGGCCTGCCCAAGCTCCGGATCGAGGAGGCGGCGGCCCGCCGGCAGGCCCGCGTCGACCGGGGCGAGGAGGTCATCGTCGGCG
>JBIJED010000272.1:0-4852 GCA_044343785.1 Azospirillales bacterium
GCACCGCCAGCGCGCCGATCGGCCCCCGGATGAGCGGCAGGATGATCCGCACGAAGATCCACGCCTCGTTCGCCCCGTCGATCCGCGCCGCCTCGATCAGCTCGTCCGGGATCGAGGCCTTCACGTTCTGGCGGATCAGGAAGATGCCGAAGCTCATCACCAGATAGCCGATCAGCAGGCCCCAGATGGAGTTGAGGAGGCCGAGCTTCTGGACCTGGAAGTAGAGGGGGATCATGTAGACCTCGAACGGCACGATGGCCGTCGCGAGGATCACGACGAAGATCACGTCGAGGATGCGCGATGTGAACTTCGCCAGCACGTATCCGGCGAGCGCCGAGGTGGCGACGATCGCCGCCGTCGACAGCAGCGCGAAGACGAGGCTGTTGAACAGCCAGCGCAGCAGCGGCGTCTCGCCCAGCACCGCGCGGAAGTTCTCTCCCGTCGGGTTCTGCGGCAGGAAGGTCGGCGGCCAGGCCAGCATCTCCTGCGGCGTCTTGAAGGCGTTGCCGATGAGCAGGATCAGCGGCAGCAGCATCAGCAGCGCCACGCCGATCAGCAGCGCGTCGATCGCGAGGTTCGTGAGCGAGAACGGCTCGCGCGGGCGGGGAAGCGGCGGGGCGTCGTCGCTCACGACCGGCCCCCCTTCGCGCGTAGGAGGCCGAACTGGATCAGCGTGAGGCCGAGGACGACCAGCAGAAGCACGACCGCCTCCGCCGCCGCATAGCCGAAGCGGTAGTTGCGGAACGCGTTCTCCAGCATGTCGAGCACCAGCACGCGCACGAGGCGCCCGGGCGCGCCTTGCGTGTCCGACGCCATCACGAAGCCCTGGGCGTAGACGTTGAAGCCGGCGACCAGCGTCACGACCGAGACGTACAGCACGATGGGCCGCAGCATCGGCACGGTGACGTGGCGGAAGGCCTGGATCGCCGTCGCCCCGTCCAGCCGGGCCGCCTCGTACAGGACGTGCGGCACGTTCTTCATGCCGACGATGAAGATCACGACGGCGAAGCCCAGCGTCTGCCACGAACACAGCACGATGATGCAGACGACGGCCAGAACCGGGTCGAACAGCCAGGACTGGGGTTCGATGCCGAACCAGCCGAGAAAGGCGTTCAGCGGCCCCAGCCGCGCGTCGAAGATCCACTTCCACGCCATCGCCGCCGGCACCAGCGAGACGACGTGCGGCAGGAACACCGCCGTCTCGTAGAAGCCGGCCAGACGCGCGCGGGTGCGGTGGTAGATCAGCGCCGCCAGGATCAGGCCCAGCGGGACCGTCACCGCCACCACCCCGAAGGCGATGACGGTGGTGTTGACGATCGCGTCCAGGAACAAGGGGTCGCGCGTCAGCTCGACGAAATTGTCGAGGCCGATGAACGGCTTGTTTCTGGACATCAGGTTCCAGCGGTGCAGGCTGAGCCAGATCACCTCGCCGATGGGCACGATCCGGACCCAGGCGTAGACCGCCAGGGTCGGGAGGAGCGCCAGGAGCGCGAAGACCAGCAGCCGCCGCCGGAGCATGAGGGCGAGGCCCCGTCAGGCGCCGTAGAGCCCCTCTCGCCGCAGGATCTGGTCGGTCTCCGCCGCCGCCTCCCGCAGCATCGCGTCGATCCCGGCCGTGTTGCCGGCCAGCGAGGCGTTCGCGAAGGCGCGGACGAGGCGCTCGGCCAGACGGGTCAGGATCTCCTCGACCGGGCCGATGGCCGGCAGCTCGAACAGGGTGTGGCCCTGCGGCATGTCGACGAAGGCCTTGAGCTGCGGGGTCTTGGCGATGACGGGGGCGTAGTTGGCGTCGCGCCGGTTGGGCAGCCAGCCGACGTTGTCGAGCAGCCACACGAGGTTCTCGGGCTCGTTCGACGCCATGGCGAACTGCCACGCCAGATCACCCTTCGCCCCGGTCGCGGGCGTGTAGAGGAAGACCGGCGCCACGATCGTGCCCACCGGCAGGGGCGCGGTCGCGTACTTCAGGTCCGGCGCCTTCTTGGCCGTGTCGCCGATCACCCAGCTCTCGCGGATGAACATGGCGGTCTGGCCGCGCTGGAACGCCTCGGCGTCGGCCGGGCTGTCGATCAGGCAGGTGCGCTTGGTGTGCACGTTCTCGAGATACTGCGCCAGCGTCCGGCGCCCGGCCTCGTTGGCGTAGCCCGACGACCACTTGCCCGCCGCGTTCTGGCGGACGAGGGCGCCGCCGTACTGGTGCATGTTGATCCAGAACTTCTCGGCGATGCCCTGCCCGCCGCCACCCAGCCGCAGGCTCCAGCCGGTGACCGTCGGCCGGCCCGAGCCGTCGCGCTTCGTCAGCTTCTCGGCGTATTCGGTGTACTGCGCCATCGTCGTCGGCGGGCCGGAGAGGCCGGCGGCCGTGAACATCTCGGCATTGTAGAAGAGAGCACCCTGGCCGCGGAACAGCGGCATGCCGTAGACCGAGCCCTCGAAGCTGCCCGAGCGGGCGAAGAAGGGATCGTAGCGCGAGGCGTCGCGCACGGCCGCCGTGACGGCCGCCGGGGCCTTCTGCATGAACCCGCCCTCGACGTAGCGGGTGGCGGTCGACGAACCGAGTTCGATCACCTCGGCCGCGTTGCCCGACGGCAGCGCCAGCGCCAGGCGCTGCTCGTGCTGGCGCAGCGGGATCGGCTGGACGTTGACGGTCAGGCCCGACACCCGGCCGCGCAGCCCCTCGGCGACGCGGCGATAGAACGGCTCCATCTCCGGATAGCCGCTCCACACGGTGAGCGTCGGCGCCTGCGCGATGGCCGGCTTCGCGATGGTCGCCGCGGCGGCGGCGCCCAGCCCCAGCCCGAGAAGACGGCGGCGGTCGATCTTCAAGCCCTTGCCCATGTCCCTGTCCCCCTTGGAAACGCTTGTCGCTTCTGGGCGGAAAGGCTGCCCTGCAACCGGTTGCGTGTCAAGGCGGGGTGGTGCGTCAGGACCGGACGATGTCCTCGATGGCCACGCCGAGAACCCGGGCGAGCTTGGCCATCGCATCGACCGAGCCCGGCTTGGCCCCCGTCTCGATCTCCGAGAGGTACGCGGCGCTCACGCCTGCGCGTCCGGCCAGCACGCGGGCGGCCAGCCCTCGGTGCTCCCGCCAGATCCGCAACGGATGCGTCCCGGACAGGAGCCGTTCGACGGCCTCGACGGGCAGCGCATCGGCCACGACCGTCGTGGCGCCCCGGGTCCGGACATCGGCCCGATGCTCGGCGAGCGCCGCGCGATCCTCGGCGTCCTCGATCCTGTCGAGAAGGGCGTCGTACTCGGCGCGTGAGAGGACGACGCTGTCCGTGGCCGGCGATGCGCTCATCGGTAGACGTCCTTCCTGTGGCCGATCCGGACCACGAGCACGATCAGTTCGCTTCCGTCGATCTCGCATACGGCCCGCCAGTCTCCCTGCCGGATCCTCACGCCACCGCCGACGAGGGCCTTCGCGAAGCCGTGACGAGCCGACGGATCGGCGGCGAACAGATTCGGTTTGGCGACCATCGCGCCGGCTTCGGCCCGCGGCATGTCGCGATCGAGGGTCCTCGCCGCCGCGGGATTAAAGACGAGGCGCATGGCCGAGGATCAGTCATCGGCCGTGCGCGATCAAGGGTTGATTCGCCGATGGCGAATGGCAGTGCCGTCGCCGTCACCCCACCTCCCGCCCCACCCGCACCGCCGCCTCGGCCAGCCGCTCGGCCGTTCCGGGGGCGAAGGGGCCCGGCGTGGCGAAGTAGCGGTGGGCCTCGGCCACCTCGTAGCCGCCGTGCGGGATCTCCGTGAGCGGCGGCACGTAGCCGGGGCAGCCGTCGGCGTAGGCGACGGCGATCGTGCCGCCGCCGGTCGGGCGACCGTCGAGGCCCGCGCGGACCGAAAGGCCCGTCTCGGCGAAGATCTCCCCCGGCAGGGCGGCGATGCGGATGCCGCCCCAGTCGAGCACGCCCACCCTTGCGTCGTGCGGCGTCAGCGGGCCGGCGCCCGGCCCCTCGGCCCAGGCGATCCAATGGTCCAGCACGACCACGCGCACGGGGTCGGTCGCCGTCGCCCGCTCGGCCCGCCAGTCGGCGGCGAGATCGCCCACCGGGCGGGCCTCGCGCACGAAGTCGAGCCGGACCTGCGCCGATCCGCCCCGCGCCGGTCCGGTCGCCGTCACCGTCGGCCGGGCGACGAGCGCCGCGTCGGCGATGCGCACGGCGTAGGCTTCGGCCGCCGCATAGGTCCGCCCCTCGGCCGCCGCGCGGGTGAGGGAGGCGGCGGCGGTGTGCCCCGTGTTCGCGTCGCCGCAGCAGCCGGTGAGGAACAGCGCCGTGGCGCCCGGCACCGCCGCCTCGATCCGCCGCCGCACGAAGCCGGGATAGTCGGCGGTCCAGAGCCGGTTGTCCGCCCCCAGCACGACCGGGTGGCAGGCGTAGGCGACCAGAACCGCGAGCGTCGTCCCGTCCGTGGCCGTCACGCGCACGACCGGCAGCGAGGGGTCGGTCAGGCCGCCCGGATGGCGCCGGTTCTTCGCCACGCCCGCATCGGCCGCGTGGGCCAGCGTGAGCGTCGCCGGCCGGCGGGCGGCCAGCGCGCCTTCGATCGCCGCCACGAACCCGTCCTCCAGCCGCCCCAGCCATCCGGCATCCACCCCGCCGCCGAAGCGGCCGGGCAGGGTCATCGGCCCGCCGTGGGTGTGGGTGGCGGCGAGGATCACGGCCTCGCCCGGCAGGCTCAGACGCGCGCGGACGCGGGCGCAGAGCGCCTCGTCGAGGCCGATCACGTCGGCGACGGCCACCGCCGTGTCACCCACCGCCAGCGCGCGGACGGTCAGCGCGTCGTGGGCGCCCGTCGCCGGGTCGGTCCGGGCGGCGAAGCCCGCCATGCGCAGGCCGGGGGGCGG
>JBIJED010000273.1:0-4822 GCA_044343785.1 Azospirillales bacterium
GGGGGCGCGCCGCCATCCCGAGCCCGATCACCGCCACCCGATGCCGCATCGTCGCGCTCCGTTCAGAGGAAGCTGTAGGGGTCGATGTCGACCTGCACCCGCACGGTTCCGGGGATGGGCACCCGGGCGAGCCAGTCGGCCACGAGGCTCTGGACCGCCACCGACCGCCGCGCCTTGAGAAGGAGGCGGCGCCGGTGCCGCCCACGCAGCAGCGCCAGCGGTGCCTTCGCGGGCCCCAGCACCTGGACGTCGTCGGACCGCGGCGCCGCCCGGCCGAGGGCGCGCGCCGCCGCCTCCACCTGCCCCTCGTCCTCGCCGGACACGATGAGGGCGGCGAGGCGCCCGAAGGGCGGCATCCCCGCCGCCATCCGCTCCTCCGCCTCCCGGCCGAGGAAATCGTCCCGTCCGCCCCGGGCCAGCGCCCGCATCACCGGATGTTCGGGCATGTAGGTCTGGAGGAGCACGCGGCCCGGCCGCTCGGCCCGGCCCGCCCGGCCGGCGACCTGATGGAGGAGCTGGTAGGTCCGTTCCGCCGCCCGCAGGTCGCCGCCCGCGAGCCCGAGGTCGGCGTCGACCACGCCCACCAGCGTGAGCAGCGGGAAATGGTGGCCCTTGGCCATCACCTGGGTGCCCACGAGGATGTCGATCTCCCGCGCGTGGATCTTGTCCAGCAGGTCGCGGATCGCCCGCGGCCCGTGCAGCGTGTCGGACGCCATGATGGCGGTGCGCGCGTCGGGGAACAGCATCCGCACCTCCTCGAACACCCGCTCCACGCCGGGGCCGCAGGGGACGAGCGAGCCCTCGGCCGCACAGCCGGGGCACGCGTCGGGAACGGCCGTCTGGAAGTCGCAGTGGTGACAGTGCAGGCGCCGCGTGTGCCGGTGCTCCACCAGCCACGCGGTGCAGTTCGGGCACTGGAGGCGGAACCCGCACGCGCGGCAGAGGGTGAGCGGGGCGTAGCCGCGGCGGTTGAGGAACAGCATCGCCTGTTCCCCGGCCTTCAGCGCCTCCCCGATCGCCGTCACGAGGGTCGGCGCCAGCCACTGGCCGCGCGGCGGGCGGTCGATCCGGAGGTCGATGAGGTCCACCGTCGGGAGCCGCGCGCCCCCGTGCCGGTCGACGAGGTGGAGGCGGCGGTAGCGCCCCCCTTGCGCGTTCACCACCGTCTCCAGCGACGGGGTGGCGGAGACCAGCACCACGGGGATCTTGCCCAGGTGCGCCCGCGCCACGGCCATGTCGCGGGCGTGATAGACGACGCCGTCCTCCTGCTTGAAGGCGGGTTCGTGCTCCTCGTCCACCACGATCAGGCCGAGGTCGGCGTAGGGCAGGAAGAGGGCCGAACGCGCGCCGACGACGATCCGCGCCTGACCCGTCGCGACCGCCCGCCACGTCAGCCGCCGCGTCGTGCCGTGGACGTCGGAATGCCATTCGGCCGGCCGCGCGCCGAACCGGACCATGAAGCGGTCGAGCCACTGCCCCGCCAGCGCGATCTCCGGCAGGAGGACCAGCACCTGCCGGCCCTGTTCCAGCGCCGCGGCGATCGCCTCGAAGTAGACCTCCGTCTTGCCCGACCCGGTGACGCCGTCGAGCACGGTCGCGGAGAACCCGCCCGCCCGGATTCCGTCGCGCAGCGCCCGGGCCGCCGTCGCCTGGTCGATCGACAGGTCCGGGCCCGGCCGTCGCCAATCGGGTGTGGCGCCGGGCAGGACCGGCTGGAGCAGCACCGTCTCCAGCACGCCGGCGTCCGCCAGGCCGCGGACCACGGCCGGCCCGCAGGCCGCGCGTGCGGCGAGGTCGGAGGCCGCGAGCGGCGGGCCGTCGTCGAGTTCGGCCAGAACCCGCCGACGCGCGTCCGTCAGCTTCAGCGCGGGCGGGAGGGGCGCGTCCGACCGCCGGTAGGCGACCGTCGGCCGCGGCGGCTCCAGCGCCTCCGCCGATCCCAAGACCATCCGCAGCACGGCGCCGACCGGGGCGAGGGTGTAGGCCGCGACCCAGTCGACGAAGCGGCGCACCACGTCGGGCATCGGTGGCGTGTCGAAGCGGCGGACGACCGCCTTCAGCCGGCCCTCGGCCAGATCGCCACCGCCGCCCCCCCACACCACGCCCACGAGCCGGCGGGGACCCAGCGGAACCTCGACGTAGGCGCCCGGTTCCAGTGCCATGCCGTCGGGGACGCGGTAGTCGTAGGCACCGGCCAGCGGCAGGGGCAAGAGCACGCTGGCGCGGGACCCCGACGCGCTGTAAGACCCCTTCCCCATGGTCAATCGGCCGCCCCCCGACGACGGAGCAGCAGACGGGGGCGGCGCAGAAGGGACGGGGGCGGACCCATGAAGTTCTTCATCGACACGGCCGACGTGGCCGAGATCCGCGAGCTGGCCGAGACCGGCCTCCTGGACGGGGTGACCACCAATCCCTCCCTCGTGGCCAAGTCCGGCCGCAGCTTCCTCTCCCTCGTGGCGGAGATCTGCGAGATCGTCCCGGGTCCGGTCAGCGCCGAGGTGGCCGCGACCGACTACGAGACGATGCTGGCGGAGGGGCGCCACATCGCGAAGATCGCCCCCAACGTCGCGGTCAAGGTGCCGCTGACGCCGGCCGGGCTCAAGGTCTGCCATCGCCTGTCGACCGACGGGACGATGGTGAACGTCACGCTCTGCTTCTCGGCCGCCCAGGCGCTCCTGGCCGCCAAGGCCGGCGCCACCTTCGTGTCGCCTTTCGTCGGCCGTCTCGACGACATCGGCCACGACGGGCTGTCTCTCATCCGCGACATCGTCGAGATCTACGCCAACTATCCGGGAATCGCCACCGAGGTTCTGGTCGCCTCGATTCGCAATCCCGGGCACATCGTCGAAAGCGCGAAGATGGGCGCCCACGTCGCGACCATGCCGCCTTCGGTGCTGCGCCAGCTCTACGCCCACCCCCTGACGGACAAGGGATTGGCACAGTTCGTGGCCGACTGGGCCAGGACCGGCCAGTCCATTCTGGACAAGTGAGCGCCCGGGGGTCACTGATTCCCCGGCGACCCGAAGGAACGGGCCGACCGAATCCGAGGCGACCGGCATGATCAGGGATACGGGCCATCGCGAAGCGACCCTCGACCCGGTTCTGGCCGAGGACGTGATCACCTGGCTCCGGGAGCACCCGGACTTCCTCCTCCGGCACCCCGAGGTGCTGCAGCAGATGACCCTCCCCGTCCCCGACCACGGGGACCGGGTGGTCGACCTGCAACACTTCCAGCTCCAGAAGCTCCGCAACGACGCGGAGCGCCTCCGGGACCAGCAGCGGGAGCTGATCGCCACCACGCGGGCGAACCTGAACAACCAGAACCGCGTCCACGCCGCGGTCCTTTTCCTGCTCGACGCGACGTCGTTCGAGCAGTTGATCCAGACGGTGACCACCGACCTCGCGGTCCTTCTCGACCTCGACGCGGTCTCGCTCCTCGTCGAGGCGAACGCGGGGGCGGACATGCCGCGGGTGAACCGATCCGGCGTCCGGGTGGCGGAACCGGGCACCGTCGCCCGCCTGCTCGGCAAGCGCGACATCAGCCTGCGCGACGACGTGACCGCCGACCCGGAGATCTGGGGCCCGGCGGCGGGCCTCGTGAAATCGGAGGTCCTGATCCGCCTGCGCGTCTCGGACGAGACGCCGGACGGGCTCCTCGCCTTCGGCTCGCGCGATCCGGACACGTTCCACGCGGGCCAGGGGACCGAACTCGTCAACTTCCTCGCCCGGGTCGTGGAACGCCAGATCCGCGCCTGGCTCGACCTGCCGGCCTGAGCCGCGGGGCCGGATGGGCGACGCGACCGCGCTGACGCTCCAGGCGCAGGCCGACGTCGTCGCGGCCGTCGAGGACTGGCGGCTCTGGATGGCGACCGAGCGCGCCGCCGCGCGCCACACGGTCGCGGCCTATCTGCGCGACACGGCGACCTTCCTCGCCTTTCTGACCGGCTATCGCGGCCGGCCGCCGGGCTTCTCCGATCTCGCGGGGCTCGGGATCCGGGAGATCCGGGCCTGGCAGTCCGAACTCGCCCGCCGCGACCTCGACCCCGCGAGCCGGGCCCGCGCCCTCTCGGCGGTGAAGGCGTTCTTCCGGCGCCTCGACCGGGCCGGCCACCTCCACAACCCCGCCGTCGCCATGGCGCGGGCGCCCAAGGTGCCGCGCCGCGTGCCCCGCCCTCTGACGAAGGTCGACGCCGCCGACGTGCTGACGGTGGCGGGCGACGGCGGCGACTGGATCGCGGCGCGCGACCGGGCGCTGTTCACCCTTCTCTACGGCTGCGGCCTGCGCATCGACGAGGCGCTTCGCCTCGACGCCGGCTGCCTTCCGCTTGGCGAGACGCTGGTCGTGACCGGCAAGGGATCGAAGCAGCGCCTCATGCCCGTGCTGCCGGCGGTGCGCGCCGCGGTGGCGACCTACGCCGTCGCCTGTCCCTGGCCGATGGAGGCCGACGCCCCCCTCTTCCGGGGCGAGAAGGGCGCGCGCCTCCAGGCGGGCGTGGCGCAGAAGGCGATGCGCGCGGTGCGGGCCGGGCTGGGCCTGCCGGACAGCGCCACGCCCCACGCGCTGCGCCACAGCTTCGCCACCCATCTCCTGGCCGGCGGGGCGGACCTGCGCGCGATCCAGGACCTCCTGGGCCACGCGTCGCTGTCGACGACGCAGCGCTACACGGACGTCGACGCCGAACGGCTGATCGCGGTCCACGCCGCGGCGCACCCGCGGGCGCGATAGGGGCGGCGACGGGCGGTCGTCGCCCGTTCCGGGTGGTGTCCGGGGGGGGGCGGCCCCCCCCCCGCCCCCCGGCCGCCCCCCGGCGGCGGCGCGCCG
>JBIJED010000275.1:0-4812 GCA_044343785.1 Azospirillales bacterium
CGCGGACTTTGCTCGCGGGAGCGGAGGCCGACTTCGTCGCACGAGCCGTATGGCCACAAACCGACGCGTCCGACTGGTGCGGTCGCTTTCTCGCAAGGCCGTCGCCCGGACGCCGGGCACGAGCGTCACGCGATGGTTCGGCGAGAGCGCTGAATCCGTCCGAACGGCGATGACGCCCGAGGAGCACGAGGCGCGCCAGAGCGCGCTCTTCGCCCGGTTTCCCCGTCAGTTCGCTGGGGAGACCATCGGCCGGAACGTCGAACCGGGCTGGCTCGAACTCGTGGAGGCCGCTTGTGCCGACGTCGAGGCATGGCTGGACGCCGAGCCCGCACGGGCGTTGAGCTGGTTCCAGATCAAGGAGAAGTTCGGCTCGCTCCGGATGTACCCTCACTCACAGCGCGCTGACGCGGCGTTGACCGCGATCATCGACGGGGCCGAGCGGCGGTCGCTGGTGACGTGCCAGCTCTGCGGCGGTCCGGGTGCGCATCGCGTCGTCGGCGGGCTTATGACGCTCTGCGTCGCGCACGCGACCTACCCCGGCCGACGGGACGCCGAACCCGACTTCGATCTTTGGACCACACGGTTCGACGTCGTTGCCGATTGGTTGGACGCGGACCTCGACATGGCGCTCGGTCCCTCGCTGTTGCCGATCCTCGCGGACCTCCGTGTGCGTCATGGTCATGCCGCCGCCATCGCGCGCTTGAGCCGCCCGGTCGACCGGTTCGGCGGCAGGACCGCACTCGACGTGCTGGTCGACGGGACGGTCGCCCCTGTTAAGGTCCTGAAGATCCTCCGACGCCTCGCTTGACTGGTCCGGACCATACGCGGGGCACATCAGGCATCCGCGCCGCGCCCGTCACGACGGCGGCTCGCCCCGCGGCGCCAGGAGCAACCGCACGAGGTCCGACGTGCGGACAAGATAGCCGCGCCGGGCGCCGCCGTCCTGGAATGCGCCGACGGTCGGCACGCCGAGGCGCCCCAGTCGTGCCAGGAGGTGGCGCGATGTCGTGTTCAGGGTGCGCGCAACCGTCGCCACGTCGATGAACGCGCGGCCGAACGTCACCAGGTCCGTCGAATCGATGGCGTAGGCCTGACGGTCGGCCATCGGATGGCGGTGGGCCGGGATAAGGTCCTGGCGGACCCATGCGGCGACACATTGCGGCTTCGCGCCGAGAACGACAGCCGCGTCCTCGACCGACCACGCCGTCATGGGACGATGCGTCGACAGCGCTCGCGTCACGTCGGTGACGAGGAACCGGAACGCGCCAAGGCTCGCGTCCATTGGCGCCGAGACGGCACGCACCTCCCCGCGCGCGATCCGCTTGAACAGGTCCAGCATGGCCGAGCGATCGGTAGTCCGGCGGAGGTTGATCTCGGAGAAGGTCGTCGTCACCCCCTCACGGTGTACGGCAGCCTCCCGGATCCGATCGACGAGATCCGCGACGTCCTCGACGCGGAAGGCCCCGGCGGCGAGCGGCGGCAACTGGTGCGCCGGACGCGGGCGGACGAGACCGGCCTCGAGTAGCAGGCCGAGCTGGGTCCGCCCGATCCCGAGGTGATGGGCCAATTCGCTTCGATCGAGGGTCGTTTCCCGCGACCGGGCGAGGGCCTCGGCGGTGTTCCGGCGGACCGTCACATGCCGGTGACCCAGACCGGTGTGGACGAGCCGACCCTCGACGAGACCGTCGGCGACCGCGTCACGCAGCCGGTCGGGTCGAACGCCGATGATCCGGGCCGCTTCGGCGGCAGGGATCCAGTCGGGCACGAACCCGGCGGCGCCGATGGCGCCGCGATATGATCCGTCGAACGCGCCGGCGACCACGGCCGCCACCCGGTCGTGGAAGGGGCGGTAGGCCGCAGCACGGAACCGTACGAGCGACCGGTACCAGGGGCCGAGGCGCGTTATCGCCGACGGCGATGCCGGATCCCCGGCGGCGAGATGACGACGGACCTCGTCGTCGAAGGCGGCCGGCCACGCGTTGAACATGTCCGCGACCGGATGGACGAATCCGATCGAGGCAGCGACGGATTTCGGGACGGCGCCCTTGCCGTTCTTGCCCGTCCGCAGGCGCCGATGATGCGACGCGAGCGCGAAGACGAAGAGGTCGACGTCCGCCGGCGTCGCGCTGTCGAAGGGCGCCGGTAGCCCGCAGCGATCCGCATGCGCGGTCCCGGCAATCAGCGCCGACAGGGCGATCAGCCCGGAGGGCGCGGGCACCTGTTGGAAGTCCGCGAAGGGCAGCCCGCATGCGCACCCGCGCAGGCCGCTCGTCCCGGGGCGTAGGCGGTCCCCGCAGGAGGGACAGGTGTCCTGAAGAAGTTGCCCGTGATCGGGACACGCGACGACCATAGCATGGCGCCACTCGGCCCGGTGCGACGCGCGCTCCGCCATGCACAGGGGGCAGACCGCCAGAGACGTGTGACGCTGAAACCGCCAGCGACGAACGGGTGCGCAGCCATCGTGGGCCGGCGCGAGCGCGCAGAGGGCGTCACGCGTCAGGCCGAGCTCATGTTCGACCACGCCGATGCTCTCGACGAACTGTCGGTCGAACCGCCAGCCGGCACTCGCGAGCAGGAGTTGCAGGTTCGGATAGGCGTTCCGGTCGGCGAGCCGCAGAAGGAAGCCCAGCAGGCTTTCGCCCTCCAGGGGCTGGGCCGTCATCGCGAACGCAGGCATCACGCGGCGACCCCGCGCAGGGTCGGCTCGATGCCGTTCGCCGCCAGCAACCCGACATGACGCCGGATCAGGGCGAGATCGGGCGGCGGGTCGTCGGCGAGGAAGTCCGCCGACAGTGTGCGATCGGAGTAGCGGACCTGCGCCGCCGCACGCATGACGGCCAAATCGACGCGACCCGTCTTGTCCGCACGCTGCGCGGCTTCGGCGAGGAACTCGACCACCTCGCCGACGACGCCGGCGGACAGACCATAGAGCCGCCTCAGCAGAGGCACGGTCTCGAAGCCGAAGGTGAACCCGACCTGCTCGAGCGCCACGACCAGTGTCTTGACGCTGCGCGCGAACTCACGCCGGTCGCCGTCCTTGTTCCAGTCGTACACCTGCAGTTCGACGGCGTTCGTCCATCCCCGGGGATGACCGAGACGGTCCCGCACGACGGCGTAGGCCCGGGGGGTCAACGAGAGCAGCACGCTGAACTCGAACGTCTTGGCCAGATCGGCGAGGTTCTCCGCGACGTGGAGCAGCTCGGAGCGGCTGCAGCGCTCCACGCACTGGTTGAAGTCGTCGAGGACGAACAGCCGGATCGGGCCATGCGCGACGGCGGCGGTCAGACGGGCTCTGAGCGTGTGGACCGACTGACGCCCGGTCGCATTGTGGCCGAGGCCGGTCAAAAGCGCGGTCACCAGTGCGGCGGCATTGGCCGAGGTCGGCGCGCGCGCGACCACGATGTCGAGGCGTGAACGGTCCGGCAGCTGACCGGCCCTGTTCCGGCCGAAACCGGCCTTCACCTCGCTCACGAGCCGGCTGCGCCCGCTCCCCATCGGCCCGACAAGGGGCGTGATCGCAGGGGAGAGCCCGGGCAATGCGGCGATGCGCTCCCCGAGTTCGTCGAACGCCTTGCGGAAATGGGCGTGGATCAGGGTCTGGCCCAGAACCTCGCGGATCTTCGTCTTGTCGATCATGGCTCCACACTCCGTAGCGTCGCTTTCAACGGCACGAGTTCCTCGGGCACCTCGACGTCGAGCACGCCCGGGGGTTCGGCCAGCTTGCCCAGATCCAGCGGCGGCCTGGGTTCGGTCGAACTGGACACCTTCTTCTCGACCTCCCTGCGGGCCTGTTCCGCGGCCCGGCGCTCGCGCATGAACCGGCTCCTCGACTTCTTGGCCGCGTCATGCGCCTCCATCGCGATCCGGTAGTTCTGCGCCTGGGCGGAGTACTCTTTCTCCCGGACCGAGGGATCGTTCCGAGCAGCCCGGATGTCCTCGACGCTCACGGGTGCGACGAACTTCTGCTTGGCGGGCACCGTGAACCGCTCGTTCGTCAACGGGTCGATGACGTCGATCTCACGGAGGTCGTCGAGGTTGGCGAAGATCTGCACCGACTTGCCCGTGCCGATGTGTTCGATGAGCGACTTGAGTCGCGCCGAGTGGAACTTCACGGTCTCGAACTGGATGCCGTCGAGCTGAAGGGTCCGCACCTCACGCTCGACCATGATGAGCCGGCGGATCTCCTCGGGCGTCGGCGGCGGCGGCAGAAGGCACTGCGTCTGCAGCTCCGTCCAGCACTCCGCGGGAGCCTTCGGCTTCTTCAATCCTGAGGCGACGCGGTCCCGCGGCGAGACGTGGTAGACGTCGTAGACCCACTTGGTGACGTGGTTCTCCAACTGATCCAACGACAGGGCGGCATTCTCCATGGCGGCCTTGATGGCATCGCCCTTGTCCCCCCGTCGGTAGACGAGTCCGCCGGGAAGGGTCCGAACAAAGGCCTGAACCTGGCCACCAAAGCGTTCGATGAACGGCTTCTCCTGCGGCGCGCCGGGCGTGGTCTTGTGGACCTCGAGGTTCAGTCCGACGACGATCCGCTCGAGCCGTTCGCCGGCGTTCTCGCTTCCGTTGTCGCAAACGAGACGAGCAGGCCGGCCAAAGGCCTGCAGACGGTTCTCGATCCGGAGCTTCTCGAACCGTTGCTCATCGAAGGGCATCAGCGTTCGTCGGATGGTTTCGATGACGATTCCGGGCTTCGGCGAACCGATCTCGAGCGTGAAGCCGAGAATGACACCGGTCGCAACGTCGATCGCGGCGCAGAGAATCGGTCGTCCGATCACTTCTCCTTCTTCGTTCACAATATAGATATCGAGA
>JBIJED010000276.1:0-4810 GCA_044343785.1 Azospirillales bacterium
GCCGGTGCCTGTCGCCCCGACGGCGGCCGGACCGGGCTCGCTCTCCCTCGTCCAGACCGGCGACGCCCCGACCGGTTCCGCCGCATCCGGCTCCGTCGCGTCCGGTGCGCAGCCCGGCGCGGCACCGGCCCCGTCGCCGCAGGCGATGGCGTCCGCTGCGCCGGTCGCCGCCGTCGCGAACCGGGGCCCGACCGAATACTTCACGCGCCTCCAGAACCCGGGCGGGAGCAAGTCCGTCCGACCGCTCGCCACCCCGACGGCGCCCCCGACGGCGCCCCCGACGGCGCCCCCGACGGCGCCGCAGTCCCTGGGCCACACGAACAACGCCGCCTCCGCGCCCGGCAGCTTCCGGCCCGTCCGCATCCCCGCCTATGTGGAGCCCGGCGCCGAGGCCGTAGCGCCGACGGCGGACGCCGCGATCACCCCCGCGCCCGCCCCGGCGGCGCCGGTGCAGGCTCCTGCGGCGCCCGCCGCATCGGCGCGGCAGCCCGCGGCCCCCGCCGCTCCGGTCCAGGCTTCCGCGCCGGTCGCCGTCTCCGCGCCCGCCGCCGCACCGGCCAATTCCGACGCCGGCCGCAAGCCGAGCCGGGACGAGATTCCCGCCCAGATGCTGCGGGCGCTCGACCGCTATCAGGCGGCCCAGCGGACCGGCGACCGCCGCGTGACCCCGGTGGCCGGCGGCGTGTTCTGAACCCGTCGGCCCCTCGGCCCGGGAGGATCCCTTGGACATCGTCGTCCGTCGGGACGGTGGCGTCGCGCACGCCGGTCGCCTGTCGTGGCCCGGCGGCACGCTGCGATGCGCCATCGGCCGCACCGGCATCCGGACCGACAAGCGGGAGGGGGACGGCGCCACGCCGGCCGGCGCCTTTCCGCTCCGCCGGGTGCTGTGGCGCACGGACCGGCTGACCGCCCCCGCCACGGCCCTTCCGTCCGCGCCGATCGGACCGCGGGACGGCTGGTGCGACGATCCCGCCCATGCGGACTACAACCGCCCCGTCCGCCTGCCCTTCGCCGCGAGCCACGAGGAGATGTGGCGCGCCGACGGGCTCTACGACGTGGTGGTCGTGATCGGGCACAACGACGATCCGCCGGTGCCGGGCCTCGGCAGCGCGGTCTTCGTCCATGTCGCGACGCCCGATTTCGGGCCGACGGCCGGCTGCGTCGCGCTCGAACGGGGCGACCTGCTGCGTCTTCTCACCGATTGCCGCCCGGGCGACCGGCTGGTCGTCGAGGGCTGATCGGCGCGTCAGCGCGGGGGCAGGGTGGAGGCGGGCGCGCCGCCCCGGGCGGGAAGCGTGGCGAACCCGAGGGGGAAGAGCTGCTTGGCCACGTCGGAGACGAGGAAGCGGAAGCTCGCCTCGGCCGGGTCGACGCCGCCGGTGACCCGCGTCTGCGCCTCGCTCAACGACCGCGGGCCCTGGCAGAAGGCGGCGGTGACGCTCGTCGGAACCGTCGTCGTCGTGCCGGGCGGCGGGGGTTCGGGCACCGTCGCCGCCGCCGCCCGCTCCTCGGTGCAGAGCGTGCGTCGCGGCGGATCGGCCGACCCGTGGAAGACCATCACCAGCCGGAAGGGCCCCTCGGCGCGGGCGGCGGCGTCGCGCATGAAGTTGGTCGTCGGGTCCTTCATCTCCCGCGGCAGGGCGTCGACCACCGCGGCGCCGAACCGGACGGGGTCGACGCCCTGAGGCGGCTGCACCACCACGGTCTCGAACCCGGAGGCGGGCGGCGTCTGCGCCCCCGCGACCCCGGTGGCGGACCACAGGACAGCCGCCGCGATCGGCGTGCGGAGCATCTTGCGCATGGGACGGCCCCCCGCGGCGGTTGGCAGGACGAGGAGGCAACGCCGGGCGGCCGGCCCGGTTCCCCGTGCTGGCACAGGGCCGCCCGCCCCGCTAGACTCGTCCTCCGTCGAAAGTCGCATCCCGGTCGCCGATGTCCGCCGAAAGCCAGCCGATCCTCAAGCATCCCCGCCTGGCGGCGCTCCACGCCCTGTGGCGCCAGCGTCGCGCGGGCGCGCCGGTGCCCGCGGCGGAGGCGCTGAACCCCGCGGAACTTCGCCTCTGGCTCGGCAACCTGCTGCTGATCGACGTCGTGAAGGGGGCCGACTTCGTCTACCGCTACTACGGGCAGGTGCTGGCCGACGCGTTCGGCACCGACATGGTGGGCCAGTCGATCGGCCAGCTTCCGGCCGAGCAGCGCGACATCCTGTTCGCCGAATACGAACAGGTCCGCGGCGGCCGCCGGCCCTCGGCCCGCATCTACACCGCCGACTTCGAGGGGCGGCTGGAAACGTGGGAACGGCTCGTGCTCCCGTTGTCCGACGACGGGGAGAGCGTGTCCAAGCTGCTGGTCGCCGCCTACCGGCTGGAGCCCGCGGCCCAGGTGACCCCGCTGCCCCCGCGGGGGTGAACGGGCCGGACGGGCGGGCGCCGTCCCGCCCACCCCTTCGGGATTGCGCCGGACGGTGGCCGGGCGCCATAGTGCGTCGCCACCCATGGTATGGTCGCAGACGGGACACCACCGAATGTCGTCTTCCTCGCGTCGCCTCCAGCCCGCCGAGCCCGACGAGATCGTCGGCGTGGCGGAGTTCAACCTCTGGTGCGCGATGCAGTCCAAGCCGTTCAAGCTGGTCCAGCACGCCTGGCCGGACGGCAAGGTGGAATGGGACCTCGAGATCCACCCGGGCACCTCGGCCGCCATGGTCGTCTACGGGACCGGGCAGCCGACCGAGCGGTCGGCGGTGGTGGCGGCCTATGGCTTCCTCGCAGGCGCCGAGTGGGCCGAGTCGGCGCTGCGCGAGGAGATCATCGCCGCGCTGGTCGAGGACGACGGCGCCCCGCCGGCCGCCGGAACGCCGGTCGCCCTGGTGATCGAGGCACCGTCCGATGTCGAGGCCGAGGTGCCGGCCGCGGACCCGCCGACGGAACCGGACGAGGCCGGGGCGCCCGTGCCGCCGTCGGTCTCCGTCGTCCGTGCGTCGGTCGTCGCCATGGCCGCCGCCCCCGCCGTCTCGCCCGCGGGCTACGAGCTGCCCTCGCTCGACTTCCTCGCCGTGCCGCCGCCGGCCGCGGACCCCGAGACGGACGAGGGCCTGCTCGCCCGCAACGCCCGCGCGCTGGAGACGGTGCTGCGGAACTTCGGCGTGCGCGGCGAGATCATGGAGGTGCGGCCGGGCCCGGTCGTCACCCTCTACGACCTGGAGCCGGCGCCGGGCACGAAATCGTCCCGCATCATCAACCTCGCCGACGACATCGCGCGCTCCATGCGGGCGGTGAACGTGCGCATCGCCGTCGTCCCGGGGTCCAGCGTGATCGGCATCGAGCTGCCGAACCCCAAGCGCGAGACCGTCTTCCTGCGGGAGATGATGGCATCGGCCGCCTTCCAGGCGTCGGAGGCGAAGCTGCCGCTGGTGCTGGGCAAGGACATCGGCGGCCAGCCGACGGTGGTCGACCTCGCCCGCATGCCCCATCTCCTGATCGCGGGCACGACCGGCTCGGGCAAGTCGGTCGGGATCAACACCATGATCCTGTCGCTCCTCTACCGGCACCCGCCGGAGCGCGTGCGCTTCATCATGGTCGATCCGAAGATGCTGGAGCTCTCGGTCTACGAGGGGATCCCGCACCTGCTGACGCCCGTGGTGACGGACCCCAAGAAGGCGGTCACGGCGCTGAAGTGGGCGGTTGCCGAGATGGAGGCGCGCTATCGCCTCATGGCCAAGCTCGGCGTGCGCAACATCGAGGGCTACAACGCCCGGGTGGCGGAGATGCGCGCGGCGGGCGAGACCTTCACCCAGCGCGTCCAGGTCGGCTTCGACAAGCAGGCACGGGAGCCGATCTACGAGGACCAGATCCTCGACCTGAAGACGCTGCCCTACATCGTGGTCATCGTGGACGAGATGGCGGACCTGATGCTGGTGGCCGGCAAGGACATCGAGGCGGCGATCCAGCGCCTGGCACAGATGGCGCGGGCGGCCGGCATCCACCTCATCATGGCGACCCAGCGCCCGTCGGTCGACGTGATCACCGGCACGATCAAGGCGAACTTCCCCACCCGCATCTCCTTCCAGGTCACCAGCAAGATCGACAGCCGCACCATCCTCGGCGAGGCGGGGGCGGAGCAGCTTCTGGGCCAGGGCGACATGCTCTACATGGCGGCGGGCGGCCGCATCGCCCGCGTCCACGGCGCCTTCGTCTCGGACACGGAGGTGGAGCAGATCGTCCGCCACGTGAAGGCGCAGGGCCAGCCCGAGTACCTGCACGCGGTGCTGGAGGACGACGGGGAGGACCTCGTCGCCGAGGTGGACGAGCGCGACGGGCCGGACGAGTTCGGCGGCGGCGGCTCGGAGGACGAGCTCTATTCCCAGGCGGTGGCGCTGGTGGTGCGCGAGCGCAAATGCTCGGTCAGCTTCGTCCAGCGCCACCTGCAGATCGGCTACAACCGCTCGGCCCGGATCGTCGAGCGGATGGAGCAGGAGGGTGTCGTCACCCCCGCGAACCATGCGGGCAAGCGCGAGGTGATCGCCAGCCGCGGGCAGGTGTTCCGGGACTGAGGGGGCCTCCGGCCCGTCGGGTAGCGCGGGCGGCCCCCGGGCGCAGCCGGGACTTGCCGCGCGGCGCCGGCCCCGCCTATCTTGCAATCGAATGCAAGCCAGGGGATCCGGCATGGCCCGATATCTCAAGCGCGGCCGCGACGCGGCCGCCGTCGCCGAGGACGACGCGAAGGTCCGCCGCACGGTGGAGGAGATCCTCCGCCGGGTGGAGACGGAGGGCGACGCGGCCGTCCGCGCGCTGTCGAAGCAGTTCGACGCCTT
>JBIJED010000544.1:0-2838 GCA_044343785.1 Azospirillales bacterium
CCCTCCCCTGCCGCCGCCCGAACCGCAGCCGGCCGAACCGCAGCCGGTCGCCGCGCCCGAGCCGCGGCGCAGCGCGGTGCCGGCACTGGCCTTCGGCGTCGCGCTCGTGGCGCTCGCCGTGGCGATCGCCGCCCCCTTCGTGCTGGCACCGCCCGCACCGCAGGCGCTGGCGCCCGCCCGCGATCTCGAACAGCGCCTTGCCCGGATCGAACAGACCGCCCAGCGCCCGGCCCAGGCCGGCGCGCCCGCGGAGGCGGTCACGGCGCTGGAGGGTCGCCTCGCCGCGCTGGAGACGCGCCCGGCGCCCGCGGCACCGGCGCCCGACCCGGCGATCGAACGGCGGCTGGAGGAGTTGACCCGGGCGCTCCAGGCGCTGGCGCCCCGGCTCCAGTCGCTCGAGCAGGAGACGCAGGCCGCCCGTGCCCGCATCGAGGCGCTGGCCCGCGTCGAACAGCAGATGCAGCGCCTCGACGGCGCGCTCGGCACCGCCTCGGCCCGGCTCGACCGGATCGACGAGGAGGCGAAGGCGCGCGACGCGGCCATGTCCCGCGCGATCGAGGAGAACGCCGGGCCGGGTGCCGAGAGCCAGGCGCTGGTGCTGGCGGTCGGCCAGCTCCGGGCGGTACTCGACGCCGGCCGTCCCTTCGCGACCGAACTTGACGCCGCGCGCCGGCTCGCGGCCGACCGGCCGGAGATCGCGACCGCGCTGGCGGACCTCGCCCCGGTGGCCGCGCGCGGCGCGCCCGACCGGGTCGTCCTCGCCGACCGGTTCCGTCCCCTTCCCGAGGCGGTGATCCGGGCCGACCGGGCCGCGGCCGAGGGCGGCACCTGGGTCGATCAGGCGCTCGGCCGGCTCGGCACGCTGGTCACCGTCCGCCGGGTGGGCGAAGACGGCGGGAACGACGTCGCCGGCATCGTGGCGCGGGCCGAGGCACGGATGGCGCGCGGCGACGTCGCCGGTGCCGTCGCCGCGCTGGAGGGCCTGACCGGGGCGGCCCGTCAGGCGGCCGGCCCGTGGCTCGCCGACGCCACGGCCCGCGTGAAGGCGGAGGGCGCGGTCGAGCGCGCCACGGCCGCCGCGATCGGCCATCTGACCGCGGGACGCTGACGCATGGCGCGCACGATCTGGTTCATGATCAAGCTGGCGGTCGTCGTCGCGGCCGCCCTCTGGATCGCCGACAACCCGGGGACGGTGAACCTGGACTGGCAGGGATGGCGCGTGGCCGCCCCGCTCTGGGTCCTGGCGCTCGCCGTCGTCGCCCTGATGGCCTTCGCAGCACTCCTCTACCGCGGCTGGCGGGCGATCGTCGGCGCGCCGCGCGCCTTCGTCCGCGCGCGTCGGGCGCGCAAGCGCGAGAAGGGCTACCGGGCGCTGACGCAGGGCCTCGTCGCGGTCGCGGCCGGCGATCCGGCGTCGGCGAAGACGTTCGCGAAGAAGGCGGACGTGCTGCTGAACGAGCCGCCGCTGACGCTCCTGCTCTCCGCCCAGGCCGCCCAGCTCGGCGGGGACGAGACGGCGGCGGCACGCTATTTCCGGACGATGCTGGACAATCCGCAGACCGCCTTCCTCGGCGTCCGCGGCCTCCTGATGCAGGCTATGCGCAGGAACGACCACGGCGAGGCGCTGCTGCTCGCCCGGCGCGCGCAGCAGATCCAGCCGCGCACACCCTGGGTGCTCGCCACGCTGTTCGAGCTGGAGGCGCGGGCGGGCAACTGGTCCTCGGCCGAGGCGGTCCTTCGCGACGCGGTCCAGGCCGACGCCCTGCCCGCCCCGGTCGGGCGCCGGCACCGCGCGGCCCTTCTGGTCGAGCAGAGCGACGCCGCCGCGGCCGAGGGCCGGCGGGAGGTGGCGCTCGCCGCCGCCCAGCAGGCCCACGATCTCGACGTGGCCTTCACGCCGGCCGCCGTGCGCGTCGCCCGCCTGCTCTGGGCGGCGAAGCGGCCACGGCCCGCGCTCAAGGCCGTCGAACGATCCTGGAAGGCGCGGCCGCATCCCGACCTCGCGGCCGTGTGGGGCGAGATGGTCGATCCGGGGACCGACGTGCTGGCCCAGGTGAAGCGGTTCCAGACGCTCGTCGGGATGGCGCCGGAGGCGCCGGAGGGGCATCTGGCGCTGGCGGAGATCGCCATGCGCGCCCGGCTCTGGGGCGAGGCGCGCAAGCATCTGACCAAGGTCGCCGACCGGCCGGAGGCACCGGGAAGCCGGCGCGCCTTCCGCATGCTGGCCGAACTGGAGGAGGCCGAACGGGGCGACCGGGACGCGGCGCGGCGCTGGCTCGCCCGCGCGGCCGAGGCCGATCCCGATCCGGTCTGGACCTGTTCGGCCTGCGGTTCGCACGCCGACCGCTGGTCGGCCCGCTGCGCCGCCTGCGGCTCGTTCGACACCCTGTCCTGGCAGGTGCCGGGAACGCCGGTCGCGGTCCTGCCGGCGCCCGGTGCCGGCGCCCTGGTCGCGACCGAGATGCAGGGTCCGGCGCCGGTCCGGGGCGGAAGCCTCGTCCCGGTCCCGCCGCGGCCGGAGCCGAAACCGGCCTGACCAGACCAGCGCACCGGAGGTGCGCCCCGGTGGCACCTGCTGAAGCGAGGCGGCGTCCTCATTCCCAAGCCGCCGGGCGGCATGGAGCGGCAGGCGGCCCTGCTGGCGGTGTTCGACGTCGATGCGCGCCGTGCGACGGGGCTGTTCGATCCCTGATCGCTCACCGTCCGCCGGGGCACCAGGGCGTCCGCCGCGCGCCGCCATAGGGCCGCGCGAGGCCCGCGGCGACCAGGGCGGCGCCGAGGTCGGTGCCGTCGGCGTCGAGCACGCGGGCGAGAACACGGCCGCCGTACTTGTCGGTC
>JBIJED010000277.1:0-4763 GCA_044343785.1 Azospirillales bacterium
TCGGCGACGCGGTGATGGCGTTCTGGAACGCGCCGTCCGACCAGCCGGACCACGCGGCACGGGCGCTGCGCGCCGCCCGCCTCATCGCGGCCGTGATCGCCGCGGACAACGCGCAGCGTGTGGCAGCCGGGGCGCCGCCGGTGCGGGTGTCGATCGGGGTCCACACCGGGCCGGTCGTCGTCGGCAACATCGGCACGCCCAGCCGGATGAACTACACGATCGTCGGCGGTGCCGTGAACGTGGCGGCCCGGATCGAGGCCCTGGCGGCGGAACACCAGGGCGAACAGGAATGCTGCGTCTACGCCAGCGCGGAGACGATGGCCGCCGCCGGCCCGTCGGACGATTTCGAGGCGGTGGGCCTCGTCACGCTGCGCGGCGTGGCCGACGGGTGCGAGGTCTGGCGCCTGTGCGAAAGATGAGACCGTCCTAACTGAAATTTTACGTGCACCGCTCTACGTCGTGTCCAGAACATGCGTGTGGAGATGACCATGAACATCGCCATCATCGGCCTGGGGCGCGTCGGCTCGGTCTTCCTGGCCCAGATGATGAAGCAGCGGGAGCGGGGCGTGACGATCGCAGTGGTGGCCGAAACGGGCGACACCCCGGGCCGCGCGGTCGCGATGGCCGCCGGCATCCCCGTGAGCACCGCGGAGGCCATCGCCGCATCCGGTCCCGCGATCGACGTGATCTTCGACACCACCGGAAACGATGGCGTGCGGCGCACGCTGCGCGAGAAGCTGCGCGCGGCGGGCAACGAGCACACGGTGATCGCGCCCGAGACCGTGACCCGCCTGAACTGGCAGCTGATCGGCGACGGCCCCCTGCCGGAC
Source organism: Azospirillales bacterium (assembly GCA_044343785.1). Classification (GTDB taxonomy): domain Bacteria; phylum Pseudomonadota; class Alphaproteobacteria; order Azospirillales; family Azospirillaceae; genus CANGXM01. Next base: position 831 of record JBIJED010000277.1, read on the forward strand.
GTCCACCAGCGCATCGGCTACTGATCGGTTCCACCCGCCTCGGGGAGCACCGCATGTCCGTCCATCCCATCGTCGCGAATCCCTACGACCGGATCGCCCGCGCCAACCGCGTCGCAGCCGCAACGAGCGGGCAGGCGCTGGGGCACATCGCGGTCATGCGCTCCTCGCTCGACGACATCCAGTCGGACCTCGCCCGGATCGGCGAGGCGCTCGACGACATGTCGGCGCGCATCGGCACGTTGCTCTCGAACTACGACGACCTGCGCGCCTGTCTCGACGCGGCCGACGCCGCGCACGAAGACGGCGGCATCCCCGCGCTGGAGGCTGCCCGCGACCGGCTGCAGGCCTGGATCAGCGCAACCCGGTGAGACGCCGGGCCAGATCGGCGACCTGACGGCGGATTTCCGGCACCGCCGTCGTCTCCCACGCCCGGCCGCGGTCGGGCGGACCCGGGGCGAAGAGCCGCTCCGACGGACGCCCGGCCGCGTCGACAACCCGGCAGCCTTCCGCCGTCTCGATCCCGAGGCCGAGCGCATCGGCCCGGACCAGCCCACGCCCCGCCATCGCCGTCAGGAGGGGATGCGCCCCTGCCGAAAGCGGGAGCGCCGGGCCGGTCGCGTTGACGACGACGCGCGGCGTCGCACGCTCCGGACGTCCGCCGGCCCGCGGGCGCCAGACCAGCTCGAACCCCTCCCCCGGTCGAGGCGCCAGCGAGAGGATGCGCCCGGCGACGATCCGCAGCCGGCCCGACGCCTCGGCCGACGCCAGACGGTCCGCCGCCGAGGGGGCGATCCGGTGACGGTGCACGTCCCAGAAGGGCCGCAGGTGGCGCAGGAACCGTGCCCGCTCGACCGGGGACGCCGCCCGCCACAGGGTCTGCGTGACCGGCCGCAGCCCGTCGATCACCGCCCGCCAATCCTCGCCGCGCGCGGCGGCGGCGCGCACGAGCCCGCGCACCCGGCGCAGCAGCCCGACCGCCGCCGGTCCGGCTCCCTTCGGCCCGGTCGCCAGATCGTCGGGCACCGACATCGGTGGCAGGGGCCGGTCGGCGTGCGGGTGGGGATGGAGCCCACGGCGGGAAAGTGCGAGCACGGGCCCGCGGTGCCCCGCGTCGTCCAGCGCCAGCACGGTGTCGACCATCGAGAGGCCGGTGCCGATCACCAGCACCGGATCGTCGCGATCGACGGCCACCAGGGCGTCGTCGGCCCAGGGGTCGTTGATCCATCCCGGCCGGTCCACGGCCCCCGCGGCGACGCCCGGCACCGGGACCGGCGGCGCGTTGCCGAGGCACAACGCGACCGCCTCCGCGGCAACCTCCGCCCCGTCGGCGACGGCGAGCCGCACCGTCGCACCGTCCGTCCGCACGTCGAGGACCGCCGCGGCGCGGATCTCCAGCAGCCCGGCGGGTGCCGCGGCGCGGGCGGCATCGAACCGGTCGCGCAGATAGTCGGCGTAGAGATGTCGGGGCGCGAAGCCGTCCGGACCGATCCCGCGCCCCTCCGGCCGGGCGTCGAGCCAGCGGACGAAATCGTCGGGAATGTCCGGGAAGGCGGTCATCGCCGACGCGCGGACGTTCAGCAGATGGGCGGGGTTTCGCGTGCGATAGGCCTCGCCGGCACCGAGCCGCGGGCGGGGCTCGATCAACGTCACCCGAAGGTCGGGACGGCCCGCACGCAGCAGATGCGTCGCGAGCATCGTCCCGGTGAAGCCACCGCCGACCACCGCGATCCGGAACGGACCCCCGTTCGTCGTCACGCGCACCACCCCGCCAACCGCCTCACGCGGCGGCGACTAAGCCGGTCGCGGGCGCACGGGTCAAGGGGACGTGCGGGTGGGATCACGCCTCGAGCAGCAGCTCCGTATGGTCGCGCACGCGCTTTTCCATGGAGGCCCGCAGCTTCAGCATCGCGCGATGCTCGAGCTGCCGGACCCGCTCCTTGGAGACGCCGAGCTCGCGGCCCAGTTCCTCGAGCGTCGCGCCCTGGTCCTGGAGGCGGCGGGCGCTGATGATCGTCCGCTCGCGCGGGGTGAGTTCGCCGAGCGCCTCGGCCAGCCACTTCGACCGGGTGCGCGCATCGCGCATGCCGATCACCACCTCCTCCGGAGAGGGGCGCTGGTCGGCGAGGAAATCCTGCCACTCGTCCTCGCTCTGGTCCGCGACGGTCGCATTGAGCGACTGGTCGTTCGAGGCGAGCCGCATCTCCATCGATTCGACCTCGTGGACGTCGACGCCGAGTTCCTCGGCGATCTTGGTCCGGCCGAACTGGGTCAGGCGACCGTCCTCCTCGGCCCCGGCGATCCGGGCCCGCAGGCGGCGGAGGTTGAAGAAGAGGGACTTCTGCGCCGCCGTCGTCCCGGTGCGCACGATCGACCAGTTGCGCAGGATGTAGTCCTGCATGGCCGACCGGATCCACCATGCCGCGTAGGTGGAGAACCGCACCTCCCGATCCGGCTCGAACCGCGCCGCCGCCTGCATCAGGCCGACGCTGCCCTCCTGGACGAGGTCGCCGAGGGGGAGGCCGTAGTTGCGGAAGCGGGTGGCCGTCGACACGACCAGCCGGGTGTAGGAGCGCACGAGTTCGTGCAGCGCCTTCTGGTCCCCCTCCTCGCGCCAGCGGCGTGCGAGATCGAACTCGTGGTCGCGCGTGAGGAGCGGTTCGCGCATCGAGGCACGGATGAACGACAGGTTGGCCCGCTGCGTCTCAGGATCGTCGATGTGCGCCATTGTCCCCGTTCCCCTCGCATCGGGCGGTCGGCCCCCGGCGGGCGGGACGTTCCGTCGTCCCTCGCGAAGATGCGGCCCGCCGCACCTGACCATTCCCGTTTTGAGGAGTTTACGGAGCGACCGTTCCGCCGGATCACTTCGAGCGTTGCCGAATCCTGTCCGGACGCGAGAGGACGCGACCGGATCGATCAGGCCTCGACGACCTCGATGAGGTCGCCGGTCGCGGCGAACAGGCCGCACACGAGGGGGCCGCCGAATCCGCAGCCGCTGTCCAGGCTGACCCGGTGGTCGGCCGCGAACAGGCCCTCCTGCTGGGGATCGTAGCCGCGGACGAGCCGGTCGAACCCCTCGTACCGCTCGGTCGCGCGATTGAAGCCGCCCCCCGTCCACCAGAAGCGGTCCCCCTGGTTGAAGAGCGGCCGACCCGGATCGACGCCCGCGTTCACAAAGAGGAGAGCGGATCGTGCGCCGCTCGTGATCGCCGTGAAGGCGGCCCGCCGCAGCGCGGTCATCAGCTGCTCGTGGCCGGGTGCCGACCGCATGGCGGACCGGAGCGCGCCCCCCCACCGGGCGATCGCCGTCGCCCCGCCGCGGGCCGCGGCGAAGCCCTCCTGCACGTCCCCGCCGTAGGCCCGCAGGGTCGGCTCGAGACCCTGGCCCAGCATCCAATGGAGCACTTCGGCCGGGTTCGGCGCGAACTGGAGCTGCAGCAGCTTCTGCCACATCTCCTCCTGCATGCCGCGCAGATAGACGACGTCCTCGGCGAGCATGCCGGGCCGCGCGATCACGTCGCGACGGAAGGCGAGCATCTCGTCGAGGGTGGCGCGGACGGAGGCGCCGCGGCCGATCATGTTGCCGAGATAGACGACGCGGTCGCCCGGCCGGATCGCTTCGCGGATGGCACCGTGCAGCGCGGCGAGGCGGCCCGCCTCGCCATGGACGGCGGACACGGCCCAGATGCGCCGGGGACGACCGAGATCGGTGAAGCGCTGGGGGTCGGTGGCGTCCGTCATCCTCGGCAGGTCGGCTTCGGCATCCGTCGCCGATCCTAACCCGCCCGCCGACGGGCCGAAAGGCCGGTGTCCATCCCTTCCGGCGAAGGGGGTGTCCGGAGCGGGGCACGCCGCGGGCGCGAAAAAGCGAAGGGCGCCGCGAGGGCGCCCTTCACCGGACCGTTCAGACGCCGTCGCGATCGATCACGACGGCGG
>JBIJED010000279.1:0-4752 GCA_044343785.1 Azospirillales bacterium
ATTCGAGCGCGCGCTTGGGCTCGGACCAGCCCCACCAGCCGCCCGCCCCACGCTCGCCCTCCAGATCGCCGGCCGTCGTCGGCCCGCGCGCCGACACCTCGGCCAGCACGGCTTTCAGATAGTCCGCCCGCGCCTGAGCGAAGCGGGCGAGGCCGCCGTAGATCTGCTCCTGCCGCCGCGCGCGGTGCATGCGCCAGCGCAGGAGCGGCTGCGTCTCCACCGGCAGCAGCGACGCCTCGTGCGCCCAGTATTCGAACAGCTTGCGGGGTCGCCCCCACGCGGCGGCGTCGAGCAGGCCCGTGTCGTAGGGGCCGAGGCGGGAATAGAGCGGCACGTAGTGTGCGCGCGCCAGCACGTTGACGCTGTCGATCTGGAGCAGGCCGAGGCGGCGGATCGTGCGCGCCACGCGCCTCGCGTCGATCGGCCCCTCCGGCCGCGGCTCGCCGAAGCCCTGGGCCGCCAGCGCGATGCGGCGGGCGAGGGGGAGGGAGAGACGTTCGGTCACCCGCGCCCGTGGGGCGTGTCGAAGTCCGCGCCCGGCCACCGGCTGGGGTCGCGGGTGTCGGGCCAGAGGCTCGGGTCGTCCACGATCCGTCGGCGGTTGCACTTGAGGTGGCCGACATGGACGAGGTCGAACCCCAGGCGCGTGGTCAGCAGGCGCCAGCCGGCCTCGGTCGGCCGGTCGCCCTGCCGGAACCGCCGATCGACCCAGCGGCCGCCGACGAGGAGACCCATCGGTCCCTCCCTTTCGTTGTCAGGCGGCCCGCGGTCCCTCGAACAGGTCGACGAGGACCGGCTGCACGAAATCGCCGCCGGTGCGCGCCATCACCGCCGCGAACGTCGACCGCACCCGGTCGTTCAGCACGTCCGCCTCGGTGAAGGGGTTGAAGCGCATGTCGGCGACCGCGCGGGCCGAATGGCTCTCCCGGTCGGCGACCTTGCGCGGATCGCCATGGCGGACGCGGCGGCGGCCGGCGGCCGGCGGGGCGCAGCAGCCGCCGCGCCTCGGCCAGCGCCGCCGCCATCTCCGCCGCCGGCACGTGGTGGAGCGAGAAGACGAAGACGACGAGGTCGGCGGACGCGTCGGGCAGGCCCGTCCGCGGTGCGGGCGCCCGCAGGATTGGCCACGGCGTCGAGCCACGAAGGGCGCCCGAGATCCGTCGTGTCCATTCCGTCCTCCGCCCGTGTCGGCCGCGGAGGATAGACCCGGGCGCCCGCCGCGTCAGCCCCTCAACGGCAGGAACGGGAGCCCGGCCTGCGCCATCGCCCGGTCGATCACCGCGTCCGACTTCTGGTCGAAGACCTGGAGGAGGAGGTCGTCGACCGCCCAGGACGAGGTGGGCAGGCAGGTCTCGAACACCCGCGCGATCACCGCCGACTGATAGGCGTCGCGCCCCGCGTCGCCGCCCTTGTAGCCGAGTTCCTTGGCCGTCCGGACGGCGGTGCGGAACGGCGGGACGAGCGCCGTGGGGAAACGGCAGTGCCGGAAGAGCGCGGGCAGCCCCAGCGACCCGTCGTCCCAGGCGATCAGCCGGGCGGTCCCGACGTCGAGCCCGGCCGCCAGCGCGATGGTCGCGTCGAACAGCGCGACGTCGCCGGCGCACAGCGCCCGGAACAGGAAGGAGGGCGTGATGCGGTCGTTCGCGTGGAGCCAGCGGGCCGCCATCGCGACGTCCTCCTTGCTGTCGAGGATCGGGCGCAGCAGCGCGATGGTCGCCGCCTCCCGCCCCCGGGCGACGAGCGCCTCGACCAGCGAGGGCGCGAGTCGGTGGCGGGCGACGAGCGCCGCCCGGACGGCGTCCGACGCGATCGCGACCAGCCGCTCGACGATCGCGAGCGGCAGGCCGGGCCGGGCCGCCATCGCCTCCTGCACCGCACGCACCCGCCCGAACCGGTCGAGGGCGCGGTCGAGCGGCGGCTCGCCGAGATCGGCGCCGTCGTTGCGCAGAAGGCAGGTGACGACGGCGAGGCCGCCGTCGCGCGCCAGCGCCTCGGAGACCGGCGCCGACAGCGACCGGCGCCCGGCCACCGCCAGCTGCTTGGCCGGATCGCCCTGGGCCAGCACCCGCAGCAGGACCGCGTCGTCGAGCCCGTCGGCATGGCGCAGGACGGGGAAGGCCACACGCGCCACGTCGTCGACCAGCCGGTCGGCGAGGTCGGGGGTGAGCAGCGGCGAATTGTGGATCTGCCAGGCGACCGCCTCGCGCACGGCGACCTCGGCGTCGCCCGCGAAGCAGTGGAGGATCTCCAGCGCGAGCCGTCGCTCGTTCCCCTCCAGCGTGCCGCCGTCCAGTTCATGGACCAGCAGCGCCATCGTCTCCACCCGCGTCTCGACCGAGGAGCGGTCGAGAAGGCGTTCGACGTCGGCGCGGGAGAGGCGGCGACGGCGCGGGGCATCGGTGGGCGTCATTCGAAGCTCCGGGCGCTGTAGCGGATCTGGTCGCTCCACACCCGTTCGAGCCGCCGGAGCGTGCGGTAGGTGACGGCGAGGTCCTCGGCCGCGGCCTCGTCCTGGGCCAGCGCCTCGGCCTGCGCGCGTTCGATGCGCTGCAGCGCCTCGTGCAGGCGGAAGCCCTTCTCCGACAGGCGCAGCCGGGCGGCCCGGCGGTCGCGCAGCGAGGCGCCGCGGTCGACGTAGCCCGCGTCCACGAGCTGCTTCAGGTTGTAGGAGGCGTTGGAGCCGAGGAAGTAGCCGCGCTCCATGAGGTCGCGGACCGACAGCTCGTCGTGCCCGATCATCATCAGCATCAGCGCGTGGACGGGGCTGATGTCGTCGACACCCAGGCGGCCGATCTCCACCCGCACCACGTCGAGGAAGCGGCGGTGCATCCGCTCGATGATGCGGGCGAGGTCGTGATAGGCCCCGAGGTCGGGCCGACCGGGCGGGCGCGGGGCGGGCGCCGGTTCGGGCGCGGCCCCGCCTAAGGCCATGCGGTCGTCGTCCCTCATGCCGCGGCCGTCCCGGCGCGTGCGTCGCCATAGCCGTCCGGATGGGCGAGACGCCAGCGCCACGCGGTCTCGATGATGCGGTCGAGGTCGGCGAAGGCGGGCCGCCAGCCGAGGTCGTCGCGGATGCGGGCGGAGGACGCGATCAGCACGGGCGGGTCGCCCGGGCGGCGTGGCGCGATCCGGTGCGGAACCCGCCGTCCCGTCACCCGCTCGGCCGTCGCGATCACCTCGCGCACGCTGAAGCCCGTCCCGTTGCCGAGGTTGTAGCGCACGCTCCGGTCCGACAGCGCACCCAGCACGCGGACGTGCGCGTCGGCGAGGTCGGTCACGTGGACGTAGTCGCGCACGCAGGTGCCGTCCGGCGTCGGGTAGTCGTCGCCGAACACCGCCAGTTCGGGCCGGCGGCCCAGTGCCGCGTCGATCACGAGGGGGACGAGGTGCGTCTCGGGCGCGTGGTCCTCGCCGAGCCGGCCCTGCGGGTCGGCGCCCGCGGCGTTGAAATAGCGCAGGCAGGCGGACCGGAGCCCGTGGCAGCGGTCGGCCCAGTGCAGGATCCGCTCGATCATGAACTTCGATTCGCCGTAGGGGCTGCCGGGGTCGACGGCGACGTCCTCGTCGATGGGCACGCGATCGGGCGTGCCGAAGAGGTTGGCCGTCGACGACAGCACGAACCGCCCGACCCCCGTCGCGACCGAGGCGCGGACCAGGGTGAGGGCGTTGACGACGTTGTCGTGCAGATAGAGGTGCGGGTCGCGCATGCTCTCGCCCACCAGCGAGCGGGCCGCGAAATGCAGCACCGCGTCGAACCGACCGTCGGCGAGGAGGTCGTCCACGAGGCGACGGTCCGCGAGGTCGCCCCGCACGAAGGCGGCGCCCGGAAGGACCGCCGCCCGATGGCCCTGGGAAAGGTCGTCGAGCACGGTGACGCGATGGCCGCCGTCCAGGAGGGCCGCGACCGTGTGGCTGCCGACGTAGCCGGCGCCGCCGGTCACGAGGACGTTGAGCGATCGTGTCATCGCGGAAAGCCTTCCGAAACGGGCTGGAACGAGAGGAACCGTGGCTGAACGTCCGGGACGCGCGGTCGATCCGCGGGGACCGGGCCGACGGCGGCGATCGCGGCGACGACGTCGGCGACGGCGTCCCGCCACGGACGCGGTGGCCGGCCGGTCAGGCGGGCGAGGCCGGCCGGGTCGAGGACGGACCATTCGGGCCGCCGCGCGACGCCCGGTTCCCGGCGCGGCGGGACCGGAACGGCCCGGGCCGTGGGCAGGCCGTGGGCGGCGGCCGCATCGAGGACGGCGGCGGCGAGGGCGTGCCGCGTCGCGGGACCGGCGCCGACCGCGTGGTGCGTGCCGACGGCGTCCGCCCGGCCGGCGAGAAGGCAGGCGGCGAGCGCGACGAGGCTCGCGGCCAGGTCGTCGGTCCCGGTGGGGCTTCCGGTCTGGTCGGCGACGACGGGGATGCGGGACTGCCCTGCCGCACGCGCCAGCACCGCCGTCACGAAATTGCGGGACGCCGCGTCGAACAGCCAGGCGCTGCGGACGATGGCGTGCCGGGGGCAGGCGGCCCGGACCGCCTCCTCGCCGTCCGCCTTCGTGCGCCCGTAGACCGACAGCGGGCACGTCGGATCGTCGGGGCGGTAGGGGCGTCGCAGGCGCCCGTCGAAGACGTAGTCGGTCGACAGGTGGACGAGGGCCGCGCCGCGGCGCGCGACGGCCGCGGCCAGCCGGCGCGGGCCTTCCGCGTTCAGGGCGCGCGCGGCCTCGGGCGCGCGCTCCGCCCCGTCGACGTCTGCGAACCCCA
>JBIJED010000280.1:0-4747 GCA_044343785.1 Azospirillales bacterium
GGAGCCGAAGACGCCCGGAAGGCCCCGCGTCCCGTTGTCGGGGAAGACGGTGACGATCTTGATGCCCACGTGCCGCCCCGTCTGCCACGCGGGCATGAGGAGGAGCGCGCCGTCGGCGATGCCCGGGCCGGCGGGGATCTCGTGGTGGTGGCGGGCGGGCACCTCCCGCCCCTCGCGGAAGGCCGCCTCCAGCGCGTCGACGAGCGCTTCGACCGGCAGGGCCGCGTCGACCGCGGCGGCATCGAGCGTGATCACCGGGACCTCAGCGGACGGCGGGGACGATGGAGCCGGCGGTCGCCGCCGGCGCGTTGGCGTTGACCGGCGTGGTCTGGAGGGCCGCGACCCGCTTCTCGGCCGCGACGGCGCGCGCCTCCGCCGTGGCCAGCGCCTCGCCCAGTTCGGCCGTCCGCCGCTCGGCCCGCCGCCGGCGGGCGCGCCCGCCGCGCCCTGCGAGCCAGCCGACGAAGCCGCCCAGCACGATCCCGAGCGCCAGCGCGCCGAGCCCCAGCGCCCAGACGGGCGGATCGAGCGTGAAGGGCAGGGGCCAGAGGCCGAGCGTCACCGCCTCGCGGTTGGTCAGCGCGAAGGACAGGACGAGGAGGCCGACGGGAACGGTGACGAGGAGGGAGATGACGCGCAACGGGGCGGGCCTCCTTTGGGCCGGGTCAGTCGTCGGTGTTCAGGCGCTCGCGCAGTTGCTTGCCCGTCTTGAAGAAGGGGATCTGCTTCGCATCCACCTGGACGGTCGTGCCCGTGCGCGGGTTCCGTCCGACCCGCGCGTCCCGCTGCTTGACCGAAAAGGCGCCGAAACCGCGCAGCTCCACCCGGTCGCCGCGGGCCAGCGCCTCGGTGATCTCGTTGAAGACGGTGGTGACGATGCGCTCGATGTCGCGCTGGAACAGGTGCGGGTTCCTGTCCGCCAGACGCTGGATGAGATCGGATTTCGTCATGCCGCGCGCCCCTGCTCCTCCCAGCGGATCTCGCTGACGTCCACTTGGACGAAACGCTGACGCGCCCGGAAAGAAGGGTCAAGGGTAAGCGATTGGAATGTCAGGGATCAAGGCTCGGCATCGCGCTTGCCGCCCGGCCGTGCCGATGACAACCTGTGGTCAAGGACGGTCGGCGGTCCCCCCCTTGGGGTTCGTCCGTGAACGATACGTCCGCGACAAGAACCACCGTGGGAGGAACCCGACATGCTCGATCTGACGCCCGCCGGCCGTGTGGCCACCTTCCTGTCGCAGTTCGAGGCCGCGTTGACCGCGGGCGAGATCGACAGGGCCGCGTCCATGTTCGCCGACGACTGCTATTGGCGCGACCTCGTCGCCTTCACCTGGAACATCCGCACCATGGAGGGACGGGACCAGATCCGCGACATGCTCGCGGCCTGCTTGGCCGGAACGGCGCCGCGCGACTGGCACCTCGCCCCCGGCGAGACGGCGAGCGAGGCCGGCGGCGTCACCGAGGCCTGGATCGCGTTCGAGACCGGCGTCGCCCGCGGCTATGGCCATGTCCGCCTGAAGGACGGCAAGGTCTGGACCCTCCTGACCACCATGGCCGAGCTGAAGGGCCACGAGGAGAAGGTCGGGTACGCCCGGCCGCTGGGCGCGCGCCATGGCGTGAACCCCGGCGCCCGGACCTGGAAGGAGGAGCGCGACGACGAGGAGGCGACGCTGGGTCAAACGGTCCAGCCCGAGGTCGTGATCGTCGGCGGCGGGCAGGGGGGCATCGCGCTCGGCGCCCGGCTGCGCCAGCTGGGCGTGCCCACCATCATCGTCGAGCGGAACGAGCGACCGGGCGACAGCTGGCGCAAGCGTTACAAGTCGCTCTGCCTGCACGATCCGGTCTGGTACGACCACCTGCCCTACATCGACTTTCCGCGGAACTGGCCCGTCTTCTCGCCCAAGGACAAGATCGGCGACTGGCTGGAGTTCTACACCAAGGTCATGGAGCTGAACTACTGGACCCGGACCACGGCGCGGCGGGCCACGTTCGATCCGGCGACGAAGACGTGGGAGATCCGGGTGGAGCGGGAGGGCCGGGAGATCGTGCTGCGCCCGCGCCAGCTCGTCTTCGCCACCGGCATGTCCGGAAAGCCCAACATCCCCGCCTTCAAGGGCATGGAGCGGTTCCGCGGCGAGCAGCACCACTCCTCCGCCCATCCGGGCCCCGACGGGTACGCAGGCAAGAAGGTGGTGGTGATCGGGTCGAACAACTCCGCCCACGACATCTGCGCCGCGCTGTGGGAGGCGGGGGTCGACGTGACGATGATCCAGCGTTCCTCGACCCACGTGGTCCGTTCGGACACGCTGATGGAGCTGGGCCTGGGCGACCTCTATTCCGAGCGCGCGGTCGCCGCGGGCATGACCACGGCCAAGGCCGACCTGATCTTCGCCTCGCTGCCCTACCGCATCCTCCATACCTTCCAGAAGCCGGTCTACGACCGCATCCGCGAGGTGGACGCCGGCTTCTACCGCGACCTGGAGAAGGCCGGTTTCCGGCTCGACTTCGGGGTGGACGGCAGCGGCCTGTTCATGAAGTACCTGCGCCGCGGCTCGGGCTACTACATCGACATCGGGGCGTCGCAGCTGATCATCGACGGCAAGATCAAGCTGGCGGCCGGGCAGGTGACGGAGATCACGCAGGACGCGGTCATGCTGGACGACGGGCGCCGCGTCCCGGTCGACGTGATCGTGTACGCCACCGGCTACGGCTCGATGAACGGATTCGTCGCCGACCTCGTCAGCCAGGAGGTGGCGGACAAGGTGGGCAAGGTCTGGGGTCTGGGCTCCGACACGCCCAAGGATCCCGGCCCCTGGGAGGGCGAGCAGCGCAACATGTGGAAGCCGACCCAACAGGAGGGGCTGTGGTTCCACGGCGGTAACCTGCACCAGTCCCGCCACTATTCCCAGTTCCTGGCCCTGCAGCTGACGGCCCGGATGGCGGGGATCCCGACGCCGGTCTACGGGCTGCAGCCGTCCCATCACACGGCGTGACGCCGGGTCGGGATCGCCCTCCGAAAGCAGCAGGCCGCCTGTCGGGCGGTGCTGCCGGCATCGGCATCGGCGACGCCCCCGAAGCAGAACGGCCGCCGGGGTTCCCCCCGGCGGCCGTCGCCGTCACCGATGCGGGACTGCGGGCGGTCTGCCCTCAGCCCTGATCCTTCTCGCGCTCGCGGGCCCGGCGGAGCGCCGCACCCAGGATGTCGCCCAGCGAGGCGCCCGAGTCCGAGGACCCGAACTCCGCCATCGCCGCCTTCTCCTCCTCGACCTCCTTGGACTTGATGGAGAGGCTGACCTTGCGGGCGCGCGCCTCGATCGAGATGATCTTGGCGTCCACCTTCTCGCCGACGGCGAAGCGGTCCGGGCGCTGCTCCGACCGGTCGCGCGACAGGTCGGCCTTGCGGATGAAGCCCGTCAGCCCGTCGCCCACCGACACCTCGACGCCGCCGTCGTTGGTGGCGATGACGGTGCAGGTGACCACGTCGCCCTTCTTCAGCCCGACCGACGCGCTCTCGAACGGGTCGGAGGCGAGCTGCTTGATGCCGAGCGAGATGCGCTCCTTCTCGACGTCCACGTCGAGGACCTTCACCTTGACGCGGTCGCCCTTCTTGTAGCCCTGGATCGCCTCCTCGCCCGGCTTGTCCCAGGCGATGTCCGACATGTGGACCATGCCGTCGATCTCGCCGGGCAGGCCGACGAACAGGCCGAACTCGGTGATGTTCTTGACCTCGCCCTCGAGCTCGCTGTTCGACGGATGCTTCTCCAGGAACGCGTCCCAGGGGTTCTGCATCGTCTGCTTGAGGCCGAGCGAGATGCGGCGCTTCACCGGATCCACGTCGAGCACCATCACCTCCACCTCCTGCGAGGTCGAGACGATCTTGCCCGGGTGGACGTTCTTCTTCGTCCAGCTCATCTCCGAGACGTGGACGAGGCCCTCGATCCCCGGCTCCAGCTCCACGAAGGCGCCGTAGTCGGTGATGTTGGTCACGCGGCCCTTGAACTTGGCGCCGACCGGGTACTTCGCCTGCACGCCGTCCCAGGGATCGGCCTCCAGCTGCTTCATGCCGAGGCTGATGCGCTGGGTCTCCGGGTTGAAGCGGATGACCTGGACCGTGACGGTCTGGCCGATCTGCAGCGCCTCGGACGGGTGGTTGATGCGCCGCCACGCGATGTCGGTGACGTGCAGCAGGCCATCGACGCCGCCGAGGTCCACGAAGGCGCCGTAGTCGGTGATGTTCTTGACCACGCCCTGGAGGATCTGGCCCTCCTTGAGGTTCGCCACCAGCTCCGACCGCGCCTCGGCCCGGCTCTCCTCGAGCACGGCCCGGCGGGAGACCACGATGTTCCCGCGCGAGCGGTCCATCTTGAGGATCTGGAACGGCTGCGGCGTGCCCATCAGCGGGCTGATGTCGCGCACCGGACGGATGTCCACCTGGCTGCCCGGCAGGAACGCCACGGCGCCGTTCAGGTCGACCGTGAACCCGCCCTTCACCCGGCCGAAGATGATGCCGGTGACGCGGTGGTTCTCGTTGAAGTGCTTCTCGAGCGCCGTCCAGGCCTCTTCGCGCTTCGCCTTCTCGCGGGACAGGACGGCCTCGCCGTTCTTGTCCTCCATCCGCTCGAGGTAGACCTCGACGGTGTCGCCCGTCTTCAGCTCGGGCGGCTGTCCGGCGACCGCGAACTCCTTGAGCGCCACGCGCCCTTCGGACTTCAGGCCGACGTCGATCAGGACCATGTCGTTCTCGACC
>JBIJED010000281.1:0-4743 GCA_044343785.1 Azospirillales bacterium
TGGCGGCAGGCGAGGCCGCGGGCGGCGCGGGTGCGGTGGCGGCAGGCGAGGCCGCGGGACCGGTCGCCGGGCGGGCCGGCGGGGCCGGCACGGCAGCGGAGGCGGCCGGCACGACGGCAGGCGCCGAAGAGGGCGACGGCGTGGCGGGCGGCGCGGGTGCGGGCGGCACGGGTGCGGGCGGCACGGGTGCGGGCGGCGTCGCGGCGGCCTGCGGGGGGGGCGACGGGGTCGAGGGGCGGGCCGCGACCGTGGGCAGCCGGACGTCGGCGACCGACGCCGGCGGGGCGGGCCCGTTCTCGACCGCCATGCCCGGGGCGAGGGGGGCCGGCGCGATCGTCGCGGAGGGGTTCACGGCGGCAATGGCGAGGTCGCGCGACGCCCCCCCCGATCCGCCCCAGCCGGCGACGAGTTCCTGGAAACGCTGCGGCAGCGGCCCGGTGAGGTCGGCGACGGACCGGTCGGTCGCGGAGAGATAGTACCAGCCGCCGTAGCCCGCCGCGGCGAGCAGCAGGGCGATCAGGACGATGGCCCCGGTCGGCACGCCCCCCTCGGGGATGGGCTTGGGCGGGTTGTAGGCGGGCTCGGGCGGGGTGCCGTTGCCCGACCGGTAGCGCCGGACGACCTCGTCGGGGTCGAGGCCGAGGAAGGTCGCATAGTTGCGCAGGAACCCGACGACGTAAGTGTGGCCGGGAAGCTGGTCGAATTGCCCGTCCTCGATCGCGGCGAGATGGACCCGGCGGATGCGCGTGGAGCCGACGACGTCCCGCAGTTCAAGCCCGAGTTCCCTGCGGCGGTCGCGCAGGTACGCCCCGACGTCGGTCCGGACGAGACCGTCGCCGCTCGCCGCCTCGCCCGGCGGCAGGGTGTCGCCCTCCATCCAAGGGCTGTTTCGCTTGCGATCGCGTCCGAACACCCGGCTTCCGCCCTCGCTCCGCCCGTGGACCCCAGACATGCGTTGTCTACGACGAACGCCCAATCCTGCCACGGGAATCCCCTCGCGGCGTATGACCTTCGCACCTCATTCTTACCAAAACCCCGTCGGACTCCGCAACGCCCGACGTCAACCCTCAGGTTGCAAAACCGTGATCGCGTGCAAACTCGCGCAATCCGCCACGCAGGGAATGGTCCACCCTATCGATAAGGGGTAGCAAATAATCAGCGACGGCACGGCTGTCCAGTGACCGGATCATGGCCTTGACCGGACCGAGCGCCGCCGGCGACATCGAGATGCGCCGGACGCCGATGGCGACGAGCGCCATCGCGTCCACCGGGCGGCCGGCCATCTCGCCGCAGACGCAAAGCGGGACGCCCCTCGCGTCGCAGCGCAGCACGAGTTCGCGCAGGAGCCGGAGCATTCCGGGCGCGAGCGGATCGTAGCGCGCCGACGTCACCGCGTTGCCGCGGTCGATGGCGAACAGGTACTGCGCGAGGTCGTTGGACCCGACCGATACGAAGTCCACCCGCGACAGCAGCGCATCGATCTGGAACCAGAGCGACGGCACCTCGAACATGACGCCGACCCGCAGGCCCGCCGGCAGCGGCTGGCCGTCCCGCGCCGCGCGCGCCACCTCCATGTCGAGGATCTTCCGGGCGGCGTCGAACTCCGCCACCTCGGCGACCATGGGGAACATGACGCTCAGCGCCCGGCCCGCCGCGGCCCGGATCATCGCCCGGATCTGGCGGCGCAGGACCGCCGGGCGGTCGAGCCCGATGCGGATGGCCCGCCAGCCGAGCGCCGGGTTCTCCTCGGCCGGAAGGGAGAGATAGGGCAGCTTCTTGTCCGCCCCGACGTCCAGCGTGCGGAACACGACCGGCCGGTCCCCCGCAGCGTCGAGGACGCGGCCGTAGTGTTCGGCCTGCTGGTCCACGTCCGGGAAGGACGGCCGCATCATGAAGTTGATCTCGGTGCGGTAGAGGCCGATGCCGTCCGCCCCCGTCCCGTCGAGGTGCGGCAGGTCCATCAGCAGGCCGCAGTTCAGGTCGAGCGCGACCCGCACCCCGTCCCGCGTCACCGCCGGCTGGTCGCGCAGGCCGGCGAAGGTGCGCTCCCGCGCCTCGCGCGCGCGCATCGAGGTCTCGAACGCCTGGAGGACATCCTCCCCCGGCCGTACGAGGAGGGTGCCGTTGTCGCCGTCCACGATCAGCTGGTCGAGCGGGTCGACCCGGGCCATCAGCTCGGGCACCTGCCCGACGACGGGGATGCCCAGCGCCCGGGCGACGATCGCCACGTGGCTGGCGGACGACCCCTCCTCCAGCGCCAGCGCCCGCAGCCGCCCGCGGTCGTAGTCGAGGAGTTCCGCCGGCCCCAGCGTCCGGGCGATGAGGATCACGTCGTCGGGAAGGGTGGCGGTCGCCGCGTCCGACGCCTTTCCCGCGAGATGCTGGAGGAGGCGGTTGGTCAGGTCGTCGAGGTCGTGCAGCCGCTCGCGCAGATAGGGGTCGGCCGCCTGGGCGAGGCGGGCGCGGGTCTCGTTCTGCACGCGCAGGACGGCCGCCTCGGCCGTCAGGCCGCTGCGCACGGCCTCCCGCAGGCGCCCCATCCAGCCGCGGTCGGCGGCGAACATGCGGTAGGTCTCGAGTACGTCCCGGTGCTCGCCGTGGCCGGCGGCCGAGCCGCGCTCGACCAGCTCGTCGATCGAGACGCGCATGGTGGCGACGGCCTCCTCCAGGCGCTCCAGCTCGCGCTCGGGATCGTCGGCGACGGTCTGCCGGATCGTGGGCGTCGGACGGTGCAGCACGGCGAAGCCCCGGGCGACGCCGCCGTTGACGGCGACGCCGACGAGGCGGGAGGGCAGGAGCGCCTCGTCCGCGCCGTGGCCGATCTCCTGCGTGGCGACGAGTTCACCGGCGGCGACCAGTTCCGCCACCACCATGGCGATGGTCTGGAGGGCCTCGACCTCCTCCTCCACGTAGTCGCGCCGGTCCATGTGCTGGATCACCAGCACGCCCCGCACCTTGCCGCCGCGCATGATCGGCACGCCGGCCAGCGACTGGTAGGGGTCCTCGCCCGTCTCCGGGCGATAGGCGAAGTTCGGGTGGCTCGGCGCGTTCGCGAGCGCCACCGGCCGGGCGTGGGCGGCGATGTCGCCCACGAGGCCCTCGCCCACCCGCAGGCGGGTGTTGTGCACCGCCTCCGGGTTGAGGCCCTTGGTGGCGAACAGCTCCAGCACCTCGCCCGCGCGCAGCACGTAGCAGGAGCAGACCTCCGCCCCCATCTCGGCCGCGATCAGCTGGACGATCTTGTCGAGCTTGCGCTGGGCGGAGCCGGAGCCCGCCATGACGTCGCGCAGGCTGGCGAGCAGGCGGCGCAGCGTGTCGACCGCGCCGTCCCGCCGCCGCTCCGTCGCCGTCCGCGGGGCGTTCCGCCCCGGGCCCTTCATTCCCGGGGCGTCCGTCATCTCAGTCGGCCGCCCCCGGGAGCGCGTGGTGGAGACCGTCGCGCCTCTGCAGCGCGACCGCGGCCTGCATGGCCAGTTCGGCCAGGATCTCGGCCGCCGGCTGTTCGCGCGTCACCATGCCGACCGACTGGCCCGCCATCAACGACCCCGTCTCGACGTCCCCCTCCACGACCGCACGGCGCAGCGCGCCCGCCCAGTAATGCTCGATCTCGAGCTGCGCCTCCTTCTGCCCGATCTCGCCCCGGCCGAAGCGGTCGATCACCTCGCGCTGGAAGACGGCGAAGCGGCGCGTCCCCTCGTTGGCGATGGCGCGCACCGGGATGACCGGGAAGCGCTGGTCGATCTGCAGCGAGGGGACCGCGTCGCGGGCCTCCGCCCGGATGAAGGCCTGCTTGAAGCGCGGATGGGCGACGCATTCGGTCGCGCAGACGAAGCGGGTGCCGAGCTGCACGCCCGCCGCCCCCATCTCCAGGAAGGCGAGGATCGCCTCGCCCCGGCCGATCCCGCCGGCGACGAAGACGGGCACCTCGGTCACCACGGGCAGGATCTCCTGCGCCAGCACCGACGTCGCGACCGGCCCGATGTGCCCGCCCGCCTCCATGCCCTCGACCACGATCGCGTCCACGCCCATGCGCACCAGCTTTCGCGCGATCACCAGCGCCGGGGCGAAGGCCACCACCCGCGCGCCCGTGTCCTTGACCCGGCGGACCGCGGCCGACGGCGGCAGCCCGCCGGCCAGCACCACGGTCGACACCCCCAGCTCGCCGCACACGTCGATGTGGCGGTCGAGGTCCGGGTGCATCGTGATCAGGTTGACGCCGAACGGGCGCGACGTGAGCGCGCGGGTCCCCGCGATCTCCTCCGCCAGCCGGTCCGGGGACATGGAGCCGCAGGCGATCACGCCGAAGCCGCCGCCGTCGGAGATCGCGGCGACGAGGTGGCGCTCCGACACCCAGGTCATCGCCCCGCCCATGATCGCGACCTCGGTGCCCAGGAACGCGCGTCCGCGGGCCCACAGACGGTCGAGGCGGCGACGGGCGACGGCGACGTCCGGCGTCATGTCCTGTCCAGGCCGTAGGCCGTGTGGAGCGCGCGAAGGGCCAGTTCGGTGTACTTTTCGGCGATCAGGACGCTCACCTTGATCTCGGAGGTGGTGATCACCTGAATGTTGATCCCCTCGTCCGCAAGCGTCTTGAACATGGTCTGGGCGACGCCGGTGTGGCTGCGCATGCCGACGCCGATGATCGAGATCTTGACCACCGTCGGGTCGGAGGCGAGCCGGTCGAAGCCGATGTCGTCCTTCGACTTTTCCAGCACGGCGTTCGTACGGTCGAGGTCGGCCCGG
>JBIJED010000510.1:0-3054 GCA_044343785.1 Azospirillales bacterium
CGTCGTGGGCCAGCACGTCGGCCACCCGCGCCGGCACCTCGCGCAGCGCCGCGCACAGCCGCGCCTCCTCCGCCCCGTCGATGGCACCGCGCGCCCGCGCCACGGCGACCGCGAGGCAGGCGAGGACGACGAGCTGCGTCGTGAACGCCTTGGTGGACGCGACGCCGATCTCCGGCCCGGCGAGCGTCTGGAGCACGGCGTCGCTCTCGCGCGCGATCGTGCTCTCCGGCACGTTGACGACGGAGAGGATCTTCTGCCCCTGGCGGCGGCAGTAGCGCAGCGCCTCCAGCGTGTCGAGCGTCTCGCCCGACTGGGAGACGAAGAGCGCCACGCCCCCCGCGGGCAGGGGCGCCTCGCGGTAGCGGAACTCCGAGGCGACGTCGATCTCGACCGGCAGGCGGGCGATCCTCTCGAACCAGTACTTCGCGACCGCACCCGCCAGATAGGCCGTGCCGCAGGCGACGATGGTGAGACGCGGGGCGTTCGCGATGTCGAAGGGGATCTCGGGCAGGGTGACGCGCCCCGTGCTCGGGGACACGAAGGCGTTCAGCGTGTCGCCGATCACCGCCGGCTGCTCGTAGATCTCCTTCAGCATGTAGTGGCGATAGCCGTCCTTGCCGATCAGGGCACCCGTGACGGCCGAGAGCCGGACCGGCCGTTCGACGACCCGGCCGGCCTCGTCGCGCACGACGGCGCCGGTCCGGGTCAGGACGGCCCAGTCCCCGTCCTCGAGGTAGGTGATGCGGTTGGTGAAGGGGGCGAGCGCCATGGCGTCGGAGCCGAAGAACATGGTCCCGTCGCCCCAGCCGATCGCGAGCGGCGTGCCGCGCCGCGCGCCGATCAGAAGGTCCTCGCGCCCGGCGAACAGCAGCGCCAGCGAGAACGCCCCGGTCAGCCGCCGCAGCGTCGCCGCCACCGCCGCCTCCGGGTCCATCCCCTGGTCGAGGTGACGGGTGACGAGGTGGGCGACGATCTCGGTGTCGGTCTCGCTCTCCATGTGACGGCCGGCCGCGCGCAGCTCGTCGCGCAGCTCGGCGTAGTTCTCGATGATGCCGTTGTGGACGATGGCGACCCGGTCGGTCGCGTGCGGGTGGGCGTTGCGCTCGCTCACGCCGCCGTGGGTCGCCCATCGGGTGTGGCCGATGCCCGTTGCGCCCGCCAGCGGCGCCTCGCGCAGGCGCCGGTCGAGGTTCGCGAGCTTGCCCTCCGCGCGCCGACGCTCGATCCGCCCATCGACGAGGGTGGCGACGCCGGCGCTGTCGTAGCCCCGGTACTCCAGCCGCCGGAGCCCGTCGACCAGCTTCCGGGCGGCGTCCTCGCCCCCCACGATCCCGACGATGCCGCACATGGTCCTTGCCTCAGCGCTGGAGTTTCGATCGGGCGGCCTTCGCCGCCGCCTTGCGTTCCCGGAAGATCCGCGCCCAGTCGGGCCGGTCGGTCTGCGGCGCGCGCGACAGGGCGAGCGCGTCGGCCGGCACGTCGCGCGTCACCACGGTGCCCGCCCCGGTCATCGCCCCGTCGCCCAACGTCACGGGGGCGACCAGCGACGTGTTGGAGCCCACGAAGGCCCCGGCGCCGATGACGGTCCGGTGCTTGTCGAAGCCGTCATAGTTGCACGTGACCGTGCCCGCGCCGACGTTCGCCTTCGCGCCGACCGCGGCGTCGCCGAGGTAGGTCAGGTGGTTGGCCTTGGCACCGGGACCCAGGACCGTGTTCTTGAGTTCGACGAAGTTGCCGACGTGCGCGCCCGGCCCCACGTCGGCACCCGGACGGAGCCGGGCGAAGGGGCCGACCCGGGCGCCGCGGCGCACCGTCGCCCCCTCGAGGTGGCTGAACGGCAGGATCTCCGCGCCGTCCTCGATCGTCACGCCGGGCCCGACGACGACGCCCGGTCCGATGGTGACGTCCCGCCCGATCATCGTGTCGGCGGCGAGGAAGACGGTCTCGGGGTCGATCAGCGTGGCCCCGTTCTCCATCGCCGCGCGGCGCAGCCGGCCCTGGAGGATGCGCTCCGCCTCCGCCTGGACCGCGCGGCTGTCGACGCCCAGCACGTCCTCCTCCGGCGCCTCGATGACGGCGCAGCGCCAGCCGCGGCCCCGGGCGAGAGCGACGACGTCGGTGAGGTAGAACTCGCGCTTGGCGTTGTCGTCGCCGATCGCGCCGACGAGGTCCCACATCCGCCGCCCGTCGAAGGCCATGATGCCCGCGTTGCAGAGGCCGATCGCCCGGGTCGCGGCGTCGGCGTCGGCGTATTCGACGATCCGGTCGAGCGCCCCGTCCGTCGCCGTGACCAGCCGGCCGTAGCGCTTCGGATCGGCCGGGCGCATGCCGCAGACCACGACGGCGGGATCGTCCGCCGTCCGCCGCGCCTCGACGAGACGGACCAGCGTCTCCGGCCGCAGGAGCGGCGTGTCGGCGTAGAGGACCAGGACGTCGCCGTCGAACCCCTCCAGGGCGCCCCGGGCCGCGAGGACGGCGTCGCCGGTGCCACGGGGCACCGCCTGCACGACCGTCCCGGCCGGCGCCACCGCCGCGGCCACGGCGTCGTGCCCCGGCGCGACGACGACGACGGTGCGCTCAACCCCCGCCGCCCGCGCCGTCTCGAGCACGTGGCGGACCATCGGACGGTGGGCGATGGGATGCAGGACCTTGGGCAGGTCCGACCGCATCCGCGTGCCCATGCCGGCGGCGAGGATGACGCATGCGACCGGTCGACCCGGCCCGCTGGTGTTCGGCATGGTAGTGGACCCACGACTGAAGCGTGATCGGACGTCGGGCTCCATGTGCCACGACGGGGCTGCGCGGCACACTCAATCTTTGTTGCATCATGTTGCACGAAGCCCCGGCGGGGGGGCCGGGGAGTGCGGAATGCCGCCTGCGTTCGCGACGGTGGTCTTCGACCTGGACGGCACCCTGATCGACGGCGCGCCCGGGATCGCGGGTACGCTGAACACGGTGCTGGCCGCGCACGGGCGCCCCGCGCTGCCGGTCGACGGCGTGATCGGGATGATCGGCGACGGATCGGCGATGCTGCTGCGCCGGGGATTCGAGGCG
>JBIJED010000283.1:0-4735 GCA_044343785.1 Azospirillales bacterium
GCATCCTCGACAGCGAGTTGAAGGCCGTCTACCTGAAGACGACCCTCGAGGCGGGCTGCGACATGCCACCGAACGCACCGCTGTTCAACTCGGGGCCCCGGGCCGTGTACGGCCGCGGCGTCTCCGAACCACGCCGCATCGAGGCCCGGGACCAGATACTCGTCGAGTATCCGGTCGCCTATCGTCGCTACAACGTCAAGACGGAGTGGACGATCCTCTTCGGGACGCCGGATCCCCGGCAGGTCCGGATGTACGACGCCGCCCGTTCCACCCTCGAGCGGATGACGGCGATCGCCCGTCCGGGCACGACGCTGGGCGAGATCTTCGATGTCCATGCTCAGGGTCTGGACGATGCGGGCTTCAAGGCGCACCGGTACGGGGCGACAGGTTACTCCGTCGGCTGCACGTTCGCGCCGACGTCGATGGACGTGCCGCCGATGATCTATTCGGGAAATCCCACGCTCTGCGAGCCGGGAATGACCCTCTTCTATCACGTGATGATCGGTGACAGCGACACCGGGTTCGCCATGGGCGTGGGACACACGCTTCTGGTGACCGAGGGCGCGCCGGAGGTCCTGACCGGCCTTCCCGACCGACTGACCGTGATCGGTTGAACGAACCGCGGGAATCGCGGGACACGAACACAAGGAGGCTCACATGACCGACTTCATCCTCGACCGGCGCGGCGTTCTCGTCGGCATCGGCACGGCGGCGGCCGCCGCGGGGCTTCCCGTTCCGGGCTTCGCCCAGACCGGCGCGCCCAAGCGCGGTGGCACGCTCAAGGTCAGCCACGCCCAGCGCATCGCGACGCTGAACGTGCTCCAGCTCTCGGGTCCGGCCGAGTACCTCGCGGTCGACATGATCTACTCGGGCCTCACCCGCATGGGCCCGAACAACCGCCCGCTGCCCGACCTCGCCGAGAGCTGGACGGCCGACGCCGCGGCCAAGGTCCACACGTTCAAGCTGCGCCCGAACCTCTCCTTCCACGACGGCTCGCCCTGCACGTCCGCCGACGTGGTTGCGACCTTCAAGGCCATCCTCGTCCCGGCCACGGCCTCGCCGGCCCGTCCGGTGCTGAACATGATCCAGGACGTGGTCGCGGTCGATCCGCAGACGGTCCGGTTCGACCTGAACGCCTCCTACGCCGACTTCCCGATCTCGGTCGCGCACGCCAACGCACGCATCGTCTCCGCCAAGGCGCTGGCCGGCCCGCTGACCGAGGTCGACACGAAGGCGAACGGCACCGGCCCGTTCAAGGTCGAGAGCTACGACAGCGCGCGCATGCTGCGTCTGGTGAAGAACGACAAGTATCACGAGGCCGGGAAGCCCTATCTCGACGCGGTCGAGTTGTACCTGTTTCCCGACCTCGCGGCCGAGAGCGCCAACCTCCTTTCGGGCGCCATGGACGTGATGCTCGACGTGCAACAGGCCGACTTCAAGCGCATCGCCGCCGCGCGCGGGGTGAACGCGCAGCGCGTGCCCTCGGGCCGCTTCATCAACGTCGTCATGCGCCACGACCAGAAGCCGTTCGACGACGTGCGGGTGCGCAAGGCCCTCGCGATGGCGATCGACCGCGACCTGCTCGTCGACGTCGTGCTGGAGGGGCTGGGCCGCCCGGCCTACGACAACATCCTGTCGCCCGAGTACCGCTACCGCATCGACACGCCGAAGATCGCCGTCAACGCGGCCGGCGCGAAGGCGCTGCTGGCGCAGGCCGGCCATCCGAACGGCATCAAGATCAAGATGGTCGCGTCCAACCGTCCGGCGATCCGCGCCCAGGTCGCCATCGCGATCAAGGAGATGGTCCGCCCCGCCGGCTTCGACATCGAGGTCGAGACCATGCCCCACGACACCTTCCTCGCCAACGTCTGGCGGAAGGGCAACTTCTACATGGGATACTGGGGCATGCAGCCGACGGAGGACGGCGCCTTCACCCTGCTCATGACCTCCGATGCGGCCTTCGAGGACTCCGCCTGGTTCAACAAGGCGTTCGACGGCCTGGTCGCCAGGGGCCGCAGCACGCTGGACGAGGCGGAGCGGGCCAGGCTCTACGCCGAGGCCCAGCAGCTGATGCTGCGCGACACACCCTACATCATCCCGTTCTTCCAGGACGTGCTGACCGCCAGCCGTGACTGGGTGAAGGGGTGGAGCATCCATCCGCTCTCACGCACCTTCTTCACCGAGAACGTGTGGATCGACCGGGGCTGATGCGGTGACCCCCGGCTATCTGGCCCGCCGCCTCGCGGCGGTGGTGCTGGTCCTGTTCATCGTCTCGTTCGCGGTGTTCGCGATCACGCTGATCCTGCCGGGCAACGCGGCGGTGATGATCCTCGGGGAATACGCCACGCCCGAGCAACTCGTCGCGCTGACCGGGCGGCTCGGCCTCGACCGGCCCTGGTACGTCCAGTACCTCGACTGGATGGGCGGGCTGCTGGCCGGGAACTGGGGCCTGTCGCTACGGCTGTCGCAGCCGGTTTCGGGCCTGATCGCCGCCGCCTTCGCCAATTCCGCGATGCTCGCGGTGACGGCGCTGGTGACGGTGACGGTGGTCGCGATCCCGCTCGGCATCCTGGCGGCGCTCCGCCGCGGCACCGTGATCGACCTCGGCATCGGGCTCCTCGCCTACGTCGGCACGGCGATGCCGGAGTTCGTGACCGCGACGCTGCTGATCGTGTTCCTGGCAGGGCCGAACAGCGGCGTGTTTCCCGCCGGGGGCTTCGTCGCCCCGTGGGAGAGCGTGCCGGGCTTCCTCGCCCACGTCGCCCTGCCGGCCGGCACGCTCGCCCTGATCCTGACCGCGCACATCGCCCGGCAGGTGCGCAGCGAGATGTCGGACGTGCTGGGCAGCGATTATGTCCGCGCGGCCCGGCTGAAAGGCCTGCCCGAGCGGATCGTGGTGCGGCGCCATGCGCTCCGCAACTCGCTCGCCCCGGCGGTGGCGGTGATCTCGCTCGACATCGGCTATCTCCTCGGCGGGATCATCGTGGTCGAGGAGATCTTCGCCTGGCCGGGGCTCGGCCGGTTGCTGATGTATGCGCTGGAGAACCGCGACCTGCCCGTGATCCAGGGTGTGACGCTGATCCTCGCCATGGTCTACGCGCTGTCCAATCTTCTGTCCGACCTCGTGATCGCCGCGCTCGACCCGCGCGTGCGCTATGCGTGAGATCCTGCGCAGCCCGCCGGGGGTCGCGGGCACGGTCCTTCTCGTGCTGGTCGCGGTGGCGGTGCTGTCGGGCCCCTGGATCGCGCCCTACGACCCGCAGGCGTTCCACACCACCGTCCGCCTCCAGGGCCCGTCCTGGGCGCACGTCCTCGGCACCGACCAGTTCGGGCGGGACCTGCTGTCGCGCCTGCTGCACGGCGCGCGGTCGACCATCGCCTTCGGGCTCGGCGCGACCGCGCTGGGCGTCGCGGCGGGGACGGTGATCGGGGTGACGGCGGGCGTCGTCGGCGGCTGGGTCGACAGCGTGATCATGCGCATCCTCGACGGGCTGCTGGCCGTGCCGGACCTGCTGTTCACCCTGCTGATCGTGACGGTGCTGGGCGGCGGGACCGGGCACGCGATGCTGGCGGTGGCGGTCGCCTTCACCCCCGGCATGGCGCGGATCGCCCGCAGCTCCGTCCTTTCGATCCGGACGCGCGAATATGTGCTCGCGGCGGTCGCGCGGGGGGAGTCGCGCGGCTACATCATCGCCCGCGAGGTGATCCCGAACGCGGTCGGCCCCATCATCGTCGAGGCGACGATCCGCGTCTCCTTCGCCATCATGATCGGGGCGACGCTGGGGTTCCTCGGCCTCGGCGCGCAGCCGCCCTCGACCGAATGGGGGCTGATGGTGGCCGAGGCGCGCCAGTTCATGTTCCGTAATCCCTGGTGCGTGGCCGTGCCCGGCATGGCGATCGCGGTCGCGGCGCTGGGCTTCAACCTGTTCGGCGACGCGCTGCGCGACAGCCTGGACCCGAGGCGCCGCCGATGACCGAGGTCCCCGTCCTGGATGTCCGGGACTACTCGCTGCGCTATGCGACCACGGCGGGACCCTTCGACGCGCTCAGGTCGGTCGACCTGACCGTCCGGCGCGGGCGGACGCTGGGGCTGGTGGGAGAGAGCGGGTCGGGCAAGACCTCCCTCGCCTGGGCGATCATGCGTTACCTGCCGGCCAACGCGACGGAACTGTCCGGCAGCATCCGCCTCTCCGGCGAGGACCTGCGCGCGACCTCCCCGCGCGAGATCCTCGGCATCCGCGGCCGGCGGATCAGCATGGTGTTCCAGGACCCCAGCACCTCGCTGAACCCGACCATCCGCCTGGGCGACCAGTTGGCCGAGGTGCTGGTCCGCCATCGCGGCCTGTCGCCCCGCGCGGCGTTCGAGGAGGGGACGGCGCTCCTGGCCCGCACCGGCATCGCGCGGCCCGCCGACATGATGCGGCGCTTCCCGCACGAGGCCTCGGGCGGCGAGAAGCAGCGGGTGGTGATCGCCACCGCCGTCGCCTGCAATCCCGAGCTGATCGTCTTCGACGAGCCGACGACCGCGCTCGACATCGTCACCGCCCGCCAGATCCTCGACCTTTTCACCCGGCTGAGGGAGGAGACGGGGGTCGCGGCCCTCTACATCTCGCACGATCTGGGCCTCGTCTCGCGCATCGCCGACGAGGTGGCGGTGATCCACCGCGGCGAGATCGTCGAACAGGGGGCGTGCCGCGACATCTTCCGTGCCCCTGCGCGCGCCTACACCCGCGAC
>JBIJED010000284.1:0-4721 GCA_044343785.1 Azospirillales bacterium
GTGTTCGAACCGGTATTTCACGGCATCGACCTCCGTGCGACAGGAACTGAGGATGCATCCTGCCGGCGCGTCGTGCAACCGTTGCTCGCCATCCTCGTCCGTCACGGCGAGCCGAGGTCGACGACGCGCACCGCTCCCGGCACCCCGCCCGCCGCGAGGTCCATCACCACCGCCGTCCCGTCCCGCACCTTGACCGGCGCCCGGCCGGTCATGTCCCAGCCCGTCGCCAGCGCGACCGCGGCGCGGATCACGCCCTTGTGGCAGACGGCGACCGTGTCGCGGCCCTCCGCGGCGAGGGCCGCGAGCAGCGGGGCGAGGCGGGTCGCCACGTCGCGCGGGCTCTCGCCGCCCGGCGGTCGCAGGTCGAGGCCGCGCGCCTCCATCGCCGCCATCGCCCCGCCGAGCGACGCCCGAAGGTCGGCGAGGCGTCGGCCCTCCCAGTCGCCCCAGTCCATCTCGACCAGCCGGTCGTCGATCCCGGCGTCGACGCCGAGGATCGCCGCCGTCTCGCGCGCGCGGGCGAGCGGGCTCGACAGCCAGCGCCACCCGGCCCAGCCGTCCGGCAGGCGCCAGCCCGCCACCGTCGCGCGCCCGGCGGCCGACAGCGGCACGTCCGCCCGGCCCTGGATGCGGCCCTCGGCGGTCCAGTCGGTGGGGCCGTGGCGCAGGAGGGCCAGCCTCGTCACGGGCGCCCGTTCGGGAGGGCCGCCCGCAGGATCGCGTCGAGCCGGACGGCCGCGCCGGCGATGTCGTGCCGGGCGGCGGCGTTGGCGGCGGCCCAGCGCCCCATCGCCCGCCGACGGTCGGGATCGTCGAGAAGGTCCGCCACCGCGACCGCGAACGCCGCGTCGTCCCCGACCGGGACGAGGAGGCCCGCGCGCCCGTCGGCCACCACGTCGGGCACGCCGCCCGTGCGGCCCGCCACGACGGGGACGCCGGCCGCCTGCGCCTCCAGCGGCGCCATGCCGTACGCCTCGTTGACGGCGGGCCACACGTACAGGTCGGCCGCGGCGTAGACGCCCGCGAGATCGTCGGGCTCCAGCGCCCCGGTGAACCGCACCCGCGCGGGGTCGAGCGCGCCGAAGGCGGCGTCCACGCAGGTCCGGCGGGGGCCGTCGCCGACCGCGAGCAGCGTCCACGGCCGGTCGGCGACGCGGGCCAGCGCGCGGGCGAGGTGCCGCCAGCTCGCCATCTTGTCGCCGTCGCGCATCATGCCGACCGCCAGCAGCCACGGGGCGTCGCCGGGCAGGAGAAGCCGCGCGGCGAGCGTCGCCCGGTGCCGGTCCCGCGCCCGGGCGGCGGCCGCGAAGGGGGCCGTCTCGACGAAGGGGGCGAGGGCGTGGAGGCGCCCCGCATCCACGATCGCGGCGAGGGCGGGCCGGTCGTGGGCGGTCATGTGGATCACGGCGTCGGCCCCGCGGATCGCGGCCTCGGCCGCCGCATGGCCCACGGCCCACGGCCCGTTCGCGCGCTTGGGCGCGTGCGACGCCTCGGCGCAGACGTACGGGATGCCCAACGCCCGCGCCACCCGCGGGCCGAGGGGGTCGGGCGCCTTGTGATAGAGGTGGTAGGTGAACCAGAGATCCGGCGGCGCCGCCCGCCAGCGCCGGACGAGGAGATCCGCCGCCCGGGCGCCGAGTGCGGCGAGGCGTTCCGCCCGTCCCGGGACCCGCCCGTCGTCGCGTGTGCGCAGCGTGCAGGCGAGGCGGACGTCGTGCCCGGCCAACGCCAGCGCCCGCATCAGCAGCCGCCCCATCCGCCGGTCGCCCGACGGCACCGGATGGGTCGGCGCCTTCAGCGGGGCGTAGAAGGCGATCCGCAGCGTCACGGCGCGATCCCGAACCGCTCCGCCAGCCGTCCGACGGCGCGGGCGAAGGTGAAGTGGGCCAGCACGCGCGCCCGCCCCGCCGCCGCCACCGCCGCGCGCCGGGCCGGATCGGCCGCCAGCGCCCCGAGTGCTTCGGCGAGCGCGCCCGGGTCCTCGGGCGGGACGAGGAGCCCGGTCTCGCCGTCGCGGATCAGCTCGGGGATGGCGGAGACCGCGGTCGAGACGCAGGCGAGGCCGAGGGCCTGCGCCTCCATCAGCACGTTCGGCAGGCCGTCGCGGTCCCCGTCCTCGGCCACCCGGCTGGCGAGCACGAAGAGGTCGGCGGCACCATAGGCGGCGAACACGTCGTCCTGCGCCCGGGCGCCCAGCCAGTCGATCCGGTCGGCGAGGCCGAGGTCGGCCGCCCGCGCCTTCAGCGCCGCCAGACGCTCGCCGCCGCCCACGTGTGTCCAGCGCCAGTGCAGCCCCGGCGGCAGCGCGGCGAGCGCGTCGAGCAGCGTCTCGAACCCCTTTTTCGCGACCGCCCGCCCCACCGAGAGGATGCGGACGGGATCCGCCGGGTCCGATCCGTCGCGCGGCGGGCGCGCGGGCGGGTCGGGGAAGCGGGCGAGGTCGAGCCCGTGATAGACGAGGTCGACACGCCCGGGATCGGGGGCGAGGTCGCGCAGGTGCGCGGCGCCCACGGCGGTGCAGGTGGCGCCCCAGGCGGCGTCGGCCAGCTTCTCCCGCTTCTCCCAGCCGGGCGTGGTCCAGATGTCCTTCGCGTGGGCGGAGAAGCTCCACGGCAGCCCGCACATCATCGCGGCATAGCGGGCGACGGAGGCGGGCGTGTGCAGGAAGTGGGCGTGGAGCCGGCCGACCCCGTCGGGAAGTTCCGCCGCGAGGACGCAGGCCTGCCCGAACCGCCGCCCGCGGTTCGGCGTCCGGTCGCGCACGAGGTCGGCGAGCCACGCGCGCAGCGCCCGGCCGAAGCCGGGCCGCCGTGCCGCCGCGGCGAGCCCCCGGAGCACGCGCAGCGGCTCCCGGTGCAGGTACTCCGGCAGGTAAAGCACCGGCGCCCGCACCGCCCGGTGCATCGGGTGGACCGCCTTGTCGGTGGGATGGCGGAGCGACACGATCACCTGATCGAGCCCGAGGCGTTCGAGCCCCAGGATCTCCTGCGCGATGAATGTCTCCGACAGCCGCGGCCAGCCCTTCAGGACGACCGCGACCCGCCCGCCGCCCGCCATGCGACCGTCCGCGGGGGTCAGGCGCGCTTGCCGCGCAGTTCCTGGGCCTGCCAGGCCCCGGACCAGCCCGAGCGGGCGTTGAGCCAGCGGCCGGCGAGCCGGTTCACGTTCTCCAGCCCGTCGAGGAGGCCGGGCACGATCACCTGCGAGGGCGGCCGCTGGTGCGGCAGGGCGCGCAGCGCCTCCGCCATCGCCATCGGGTCCCGCACCCCGTCGTCGGCCAGCATGCTCACGAGCCCGATCTGCTGCGCCCGGCTCGCCCGGATGTACTGCTCCAGCCGCGGGACGGTGCGCGGCACGATCAGCGCCCGCTTGTCGAACGACAGGATCTCGCAGAACGTGTTGTAGCCGCCCATGGCGACCACGCCGACGGCCCGCGCCATCAGGCGCTCCAGCTGCGCCTCGAAGGTGATCGCCTCGACGTCGGGCAGGGCCGCGGCCCGGGCCATGAACTCGGCCCGGGCGTCGGTCTGCATGAAGGGGCCCAGCACGACGAGCGCCCGGCAGGGCAGGCCCGTGTCGTGCTCGTAGGCCCGCAGCACCCAGTCGACGAGCGCCTCGCCGTCGCCGCCGCCGCCCGGCGTGACGAGGATGTAGGGCCCGTCCGGCGTGTCCGGGCCCGTGGTCGGCAGGTCGGGCACGGAGCGGCGGAGATAGCCCGTGTAGGACATCCGCCGGCGGACGGAGGCCGGCAGGTCGATCCCCTCCAGCGGGTCGCAGATCTGCGGCAGGCCGTAGATCCACATCTCGTCGTAGAGCTCCTCGAGCGAGGGGACGACGTTCTTGCGCTCCCACTCCGGCGCCAGCAGGTCCGGATCGTCCATCACGTCGCGCAGGCCGAGCACCAGCGCCGTCCCGCGGCGCTTCAGCATCTGCAGCGTGCCCTGCAGCTCGCCCCTGAGGCCGAGCGGCTCCTTGTCGACGATGAACAGGTCCGGATCGAAGATCTCGGCCGTGTGCGCCATGATCGAGGCGCGCATCGCGAGCGTCTCCTCGATCTCCACGTGGAGGTTCAGCGAGGTGTACTCGCCGTTCCGGCGCTTGATGACCCCCGGCACCCGGACGAAATCGACCCGGGCGCGGAAGTCGAAGCTCCCGATGATGGGCGAGCCCGACAGGATGAGGACCGACATATCGCGGTGCTTGTCCACCAGGGCGTGCGCGATCGTGCGGCACCGGCGCAGATGCCCCAGGCCGAACGTGTCGTGGCTGTAGATGAGCACACGGCTCTGGTCGCGACGTTTCGGCATCCCGGAAACCCCCGGCGAACCCCAGGAAAACAAAGGCAAGCCGGCGCCACGCACCAAGAGAGCCCATGTCCCGATTTAACAGAGTACGATCTGCGAAACCATGGCATTTGCACCGGCATGGTCGATCCGGTAGGCTACACATGCAACCTGTTCGGAGTCGATCGGCTCCGCCTTCGGACCCACGGGATGGAACCGAGCATCTTCGGCTTCACCTTGCGCCATAGCTGGCGCCAGCAGGTGGTACTGCTCGCAATCATCGTCACGTCCTACCCGTTCATCTACCTGTCACTCGATCTGCCCAAGCAGATCATCGACCAGGCGATCGCCGGGCGCGGCGGTTTCCCCAAGACGATCGATCTCGGCTTCGCACGGTGGGAACTGGACCAGATCCCGTTCCTGATGGTGCTGTCCTTC
>JBIJED010000285.1:0-4710 GCA_044343785.1 Azospirillales bacterium
CGGGTGCAAGGTCACGCTGCGCCGGGAACGGATGTACGAGTTCCTCGACCGCCTGATCACGATCGCGCTGCCCCGCGTCCGCGACTTCCGCGGCGTCTCCGGCAGCAGCTTCGACGGCCGCGGCAACTACGCCATGGGCCTGAAGGAGCAGATCATCTTCCCGGAAACCAACTACGACCGCGTCGACGAGGTCCGGGGGATGGACATCATCATCGTGACGAGCGCGAAGACCGACAAGGAGGCCAAGGCCCTCCTCAAGGCCTTCGACATGCCGTTCACGAGCTGAGGCCGGAGGACCCGACATGGCCAAGTCCGGAATGATCGAGAAGAACAAGCGCCGCGTGGCGCTCGTGAAGCAGTACGCGGCCAAGCGCGAGCGCCTGAAGGCGATCGCGAACGACCGCAACCGTCCGATGGAGGAGCGCTTCGCCGCCCGCCTGAAGCTGGCGGAGCTGCCGCGCAACGCCAACCCGACCCGTATCCGCAATCGCTGCGAACTGACGGGCCGGTCGCGGGCGTACTATCGGAAGTTCAAGGTGTGCCGGAACGTGCTGCGGGAGCTCGCCCATCTGGGCCAGATCCCCGGTGTCGTCAAGGCGAGCTGGTAAGGGAGGCGGACATGGCGTTGAGCGATCCTCTCGGCGATATGCTGACGCGCATCCGCAACGGTCAACGTGCGCGGATGAACGCGGTCGACAGCCCGGCCTCTCGGCTCCGGGTGAACGTGCTCGAGGTGCTGAAGCGGGAAGGATACATCCGGGGCTTCGCCCAGGAAGAGGTCCGGCCCGGCGTGGAGAGCCTCAAGATCGAACTGAAGTACCACGAGGGCGAGCCGGTCATCCGGTCGATCGACCGCGTGTCCAAGCCCGGCCGGCGCGTCTATTCCAAGATCGCCGACCTGCCCCGGGTCTACAACGGCCTCGGCATCTCGATCCTTTCGACGCCGCGCGGCGTGCTCTCGGACAACGAGGCACGGGCGCAGAACGTCGGGGGCGAGGTGCTGTGCCGGGTGTTCTGAGGAAGGGTCCGCAAGATGTCCCGTGTCGGTAAGAACCCCGTGCCCGTGCCCGCCGGCGTTTCCGCGTCGGTGGCCGGCTCCGTGCTGACCGTGAAGGGCAAGCTCGGCACCCTGACCATGCCGATCTCCGGCGACGTCTCGACCACGGTGGAGGACGGCAGGATCGTCGTCGCACCACGGTCCGAGACCCGCCGGGCCCGCACCCTGTGGGGTACCACGCGCGCCAACGCCGCCAACATGGTGAAGGGCGTGAGCGAGGGCTTCACGAAGAACCTCGAGATCGAGGGCGTCGGCTTCAAGGCGGCGGTGGAGGGCAAGGACCTGGTCCTGTCCCTCGGCTTCAGCCATCCGGTGCGCTTCCCGATCCCCGAGGGGGTCTCCATCAAGTGCGAACGGCCGACCGCCGTGGCCATCAGCGGTTTCGACCGCCAGAAGGTCGGGCAGGTGGCCGCGGTCATCCGCGGGATGAAGAAGCCGGAGCCCTACAAGGGCAAGGGCATCCGATATTCCGACGAGACGATCCTCCGCAAGGAAGGCAAGAAGAAGTAAGGGCCGCCCAGATGTTGACCTCCAAGGACAAGTTCGCCCGGCGCCAGGAGCGTGTTCGCTTCCGCGTCCGGCGCTTCGGCAAGGGCCGGCCCCGTCTATCGGTGTTCCGGTCCTCCAGGCACATTCACGCGCAGGTGATCGACGACACCGGCGGGCGCACGCTCGCCGCCGCGTCGACGCTCGACAAGGATCTGCGCGGGCAGCTCAAGACCGGCGCGGACGTCGAGGCGGCACGCCAGGTCGGCAAGCTGCTGGCCGAGCGTGCCAAGGCCGCGGGCATCACCGAGGTGGTGTTCGACCGCGGCGGCTATCTGTTCCATGGCCGGGTGAAGGCGCTCGCCGACGCCGCCCGCGAAGCCGGCCTTTCGTTCTGAGGGAGACGACCATGGCAGAACGTGAGGACCGCGAACGCGGGGAGCGCCGCCGGCGCGGTGGCGGGGGCGACGACAACCGGGGCTCCCAGCGGGACCGTGACGAGGTCGAGCTGATCGAGAAGCTGGTCGGCATCAACCGCGTCGCGAAGGTGGTGAAGGGCGGGCGTCGCTTCGGCTTCGCCGCCATCGTCGTGGTCGGCGACGGCAAGGGCCGCGTCGGCGTCGGCGCCGGCAAGGCCCGCGAGGTGCCCGAGGCGATCCGCAAGGCGACCGACCAGGCCAAGCGCGGGATGATCCGCGTTCCGCTCCGCGAGGGACGGACGCTCCATCACGATGCTCACGGCCACTTCGGCGCGGGCAAGGTGACGCTGCGCGCGGCCCCTCCGGGCACGGGCATCATCGCCGGCGGTCCGATGCGCGCGATCTTCGAAGCACTCGGCGTGGCCGACGTCGTGGCGAAGTCGATCGGCACCTCGAATCCGCACAACATGATCAAGGCGACGTTCGACGCCCTGATCCACGTCCAGAGCCCGCGGTCGGTTGCCGGGCGCCTCGGTCGCCGCGTGGCCGACATTCTCGGCCGTCGCGACGGTCCGGGCGAGGCGCAGACCGCCGCCTGAGGACACCGACCATGGCCGAGAAGAAGACCGTGATCGTGACGCAGGTCGGCTCGCCGATCCGCCGCACGAAGGACCAGAGGGCGACGCTCGTCGGCCTCGGCCTGAACAAGCTGCACCGCACGCGCGAGCTGGAGGACACTCCGGCCGTGCGCGGCATGATCAACAAGGTCGCCCACCTCGTCCGCGTCGAGAGCGGCGAGTGAGCGGAGGGACCGAACGATGAAGCTCAACGAACTCCGGGACAACCCCGGGGCCCGCAAGCGGAAGATGACCGTCGGTCGCGGCATCGGCTCCGGCAAGGGCAAGACCTCGGGCCGTGGCGGCAAGGGCCAGAAGGCCCGGAGCGGTGTGGCCATCAAGGGGTTCGAAGGCGGCCAGATGCCCCTGCATCGCCGTCTGCCCAAGCGCGGCTTCAACAACATCTTCGCGAAGGAATTCGCGGTGGTGAACCTGGGCCGCGTGCAGCAGTTCATCGACACGGGCAGGCTCGACGCCTCGCAGCCGATCACGACGGAGGCGCTCTTCGCCGCCAACGTCGTCGGCAAGGCGGAGGACGGCGTGCGCCTCCTGGGCAAGGGCGTGCTGACCACGAAGGCCAGCTTCGTCGTCGAGGGGGCGTCGGCGTCGGCCGTCGCCGCCGTCGAGGGCCTGGGCGGGACCGTGACGCTGCCGGCCGTGGCCGCCGCGGCGGAGTGACCGAGGACCGGGAGCCCGGCGGTCCGGTGCTTGCGCCGACCGTCCGGTCTCTCCTTATCTAGAGCCGTTCCCTCACGGTCGTACCGAAGGCGCTCCGATGGCATCCGCCGCCGAACAGCTCGCTGCGAACATCAACTTCGGCGCCTTCGCCAAGGCGACCGAGCTGAAAAAGCGCATCTGGTTCACGCTGGGCGCGCTGATCGTCTACCGGATCGGTACCTACATCCCGATTCCGGGCATCGACCCGCGCATCCTGCAGGACATCTTCGCGCAGGCGGGGGGCGGCGGCATCCTCGGGATGTTCGACATGTTCGCCGGCGGCGCCCTGAGCCGCATGACGATCTTCGCCCTCAACATCATGCCGTACATCTCGGCATCGATCATCGTCCAGCTGATGACGGCGGTGTCGCCGACGCTGGAGGCGCTGAAGAAGGAAGGCGAGTCGGGCCGCAAGAAGCTGAACCAGTACACCCGCTACCTGACGCTGGTGCTAGCGATCTTCCAGGCCTGGGGCATCTCGGTCGGCCTTCAGGGCATGACAGGGTCGACCGGGCCGGCGGTGGCGGAGCCGGGCCTGTTCTTCGTCATCTCCACCGTCATCACGCTGGTCGGCGGCACGATGTTCCTGATGTGGCTGGGCGAACAGATCACCGCCCGCGGCATCGGCAACGGCATCTCGCTCATCATCTTCGCCGGCATCGTGGCCGAACTGCCCCGCGCGCTCGCCGGGACGCTGGAGCTGGGGCGCACGGGCGCCGTCTCCGCCTTCTTCATCATCTTCATGCTGATCATGGCGGTCGGCGTGATCATGTTCATCGTGTTCATGGAGCGGGCGCAGCGCCGGGTGCTGGTGCAGTATCCCAAGCGCCAGGTCGGCAACCGCATGTTCGGCGGCGAGTCGTCCCACCTGCCGCTGAAGCTGAACACGTCCGGCGTCATTCCGCCCATCTTCGCAAGCTCGCTCCTGCTCCTCCCGCTCACCTTCGCCAGCTTCACGGGCGGGCAGGGGCCGGAGTGGCTCCAGACGATCACGACGTGGCTCGCCCACGGCCAGCCGCTCTACATGGGCCTCTATGCGGCGCTCATCATCTTCTTCTGCTTCTTCTACACCGCGATCGTCTTCAATCCGGTTGAGACGGCGGACAACCTGAAGAAGTACGGCGGATTCGTGCCGGGTATCAGGCCCGGCAAGAACACGGCCGATCACCTCGACTACATCCTCACCCGCCTCACCGTCGTCGGCGCCGCCTATCTCTCGGTGGTGTGCCTCCTGCCCGAGTTCCTGATCTCGCAGTACTCGATTCCCTTCTACTTCGGTGGAACGAGCCTGATGATCGTGGTCACCGTGACCATGGACACGGTCGCGCAAATCCACTCTCATCTCCTGGCCCATCAGTATGAGGGGCTCATCAAGAAGTCGAAGTTGCGGGGGAGGCGCGGATGAACCTGATCC
>JBIJED010000286.1:0-4687 GCA_044343785.1 Azospirillales bacterium
GCCTGCGCATCCAGACGGAGGTGGCGAACACGCCCGTCGCCGATCCGCGCCTCGCCCTGACGATCAAGATCGGGCTGAACGCCGGGACGCCCGTCCGCATGGGGGCGGACCTCTTCGGGTCCACCGTCCAGATGGCCGCCCGGATCTGCAGCGTCTGCCCGCCCGGGGCCGTCGCCGTGTCCGAGGGCGTCGTCGCCTCCTATCCCGGCGGCGCCGGCCTGTTCCGTCTCGCGGGCGCGCACCGGCTGAAGGGCTTTCCCGAGCCGGTGAACGTCTTCGCCGTCGCCCCGGGCTCCGCCTGAGCCGACCTGCACCACCTCGCGTCGTCCTTTCCCGCCGGCGCCGCATCCGCTAAATGTCCTGGCGACAGGACATCTTTCGGGGAGGTCGCATGGTCCGCCTTCATCTCGCCGCCGCGGTGCTCGCGGCGGCCGCCTTCGTTACGCCCGCCGCCGTCGTCAACCCCGCCCTCGCCCAGTCCTGGCCGGACCGGCCGGTCCGCATCATCGCGCCGTTCGGCCCCGGCTCGTCGCCCGACCTCATGGCGCGGCTTCTCGCCGACCGGCTCCAGGCGAAGCTGGGCCAGCCCTTCGTCGTGGAGAACCGGCCCGGTGCCGGCGGCAACACCGGCACCGACGCGGTCGCGAAGGCGACGCCCGACGGCTACACGCTCGGGGTCAGCATCGGCGGCCCCCTCGTCAACAACACGGTGCTCTACAGCCGCCTGCCCTACGATCCGTTCAAGGATCTCCAGCCGATCACGCTGGCCGCGTGGCAGCCGAACGTCCTGGTCGTGACTCCGGCGCTGAACGTGACGACGCTGCCGCAGCTGATCGACCTGCTGAAGCGCAATCCCGGCAAGTACAACTACGCCTCGATCGGGAACGGCTCGGTCTCCCACCTCGCCATGGAGCTGATCGCCCAGAAGAGCGGGACCGAGATCGTCCACGTGCCCTATCCGGGCGCGCCCCAGGCGGTGCAGGCGCTCATCGCCGGCGACACCCAGATCGCGGCCCTGCCGGCGAGCGGCGTGATGGCCCAGGTCCAGGCGGGCCGGCTGCGCGCGCTGGCGCAGACCTCGGCCACCCGCTCCGCCCTCGTCCCCGACGTGCCCACCTTCGCCGAGCTGGGTGTGACCGACATCGAGGCGCAGGCGTGGATCGGCGTCATCGCGCCCGCGGGCGTGCCCCAGCCGGTGTTCGAGAAGATCCGCGCCGAGGTGAACGAGGCGCTCGCGCAGCCGACGCTGGTCGAGCAGCTTCGCGGCCAGATGATGGAGGTGGTGGCGATGCCCACCGACCGCTTCGTCGGCTACATGCGCGAGGAGCTCGACCGCTGGGGTCCGATCATCCGTCGCAACAACATCAAGCTCGACTGACCGCGACGGCTTTGCCGTCCGGGCGAGGGGCGCCAATATGGACGTGTGCCCCGCCCGCAGGTTTCCCATGACAGCACAGATCCGCGCGCCCCTGTCGGTCGCCCCCATGATGGAGGTGACCGACCGTCACTTCCGCTGGCTCTTGCGGCGGATCAGCCGGCGCGCGCTCCTCTACACGGAGATGGTGCACGCCGGCGCGATCCTGCACGGCGACCGCGATCGCTTCCTGTGCTTCGATCCGTCCGAGCATCCGGTCGCCCTTCAGCTCGGCGGTTGCGACCCGGCCGATCTCGCGCAGGCCGCGCGCATCGGCGCGGCATGCGGCTACGACGAGATCAACCTGAACGTCGGCTGTCCCAGTCCGCGCGTCACGGCGGGGCGGTTCGGCGCGTGCCTCATGACCGAGCCGGACCTCGTGGCGCGGATCATGGAGGTGATGGCCGCGGCGGTGGACGTGCCGGTCACGGTGAAATGCCGGCTCGCGGTCGACGCGATGGAGGAGTGGCCGACCGTCCGCGCCTTCGTCGGGCGGGTGGCCGCCGCCGGCGTCCGCCGGTTCGTGGTCCATGCCCGCAAGGCGTGGCTCGACGGTCTGAGCCCGAAGGAGAACCGCGAGATCCCGCCGCTTCGCCACGAGCTGGTCCACCGGCTGAAGGCGGAGCGGCCGGACCTCGACATCACGATCAACGGCGGGATCCGCACGATCGACGAGGCGGAACGTCACCTCGCCCATGTGGACGGCGTGATGATGGGCCGTGCGGTGCAGGACGCGCCCTGGGTTCTGGCGGATGCCGACCGGCGCCTCTACGGCGAGGATCTCGCCGCGCCCGAGCGGGCCCCGGTCGTCACGGCCTATGCGGAATACGCCGAGCGCGAGCTGGCCTGCGGCGTGCCGCTGCCGACGCTCGCGAGGGCGGCGATGCCGCTGTTCGCGGGGACGCCGGGCGCACGGCGCTGGCGCCGCCATCTGGGCGAGGAGGGGCGCCGGCCGGGAAAGGGGCCGGAGCTGTTCGTCGAGGCGCTGGCGATGGTCCGCGACGCGGGCGAGGGATCATCGCCCGGCCGCCGCGCCGCCTGAGCGGTCAGACGACCACGCCCTCCGCGGGACACCCGCCGTCCAGCACGGCCATGACGGCCGCCGCCGCCTGCATCCCCATCGCCCGGAGCGCCTGGGCCGACATCGCGCCGATGTGGGGCGTCGCGACGAAGTTGGACAGGGCCAGGAGCGGGTGGTCCGGCGGGGGCGGCTCCACGTCGAAGACGTCGCTGGCCGCCGCGGCCAGCGGCCCGTGCGCCAGCGCCCGTGCGAGAGCCTCCTCGTCCACGATCCCGCCCCGTGCCGTGTTCACGAGAATGGCACCTTGGGGCAGGGCGCCCAGCACCGTCGCGCCGATCATCCCGCGCGTGTCGGCGGTGAGCGGGACATGGACGCTGAGGACCTGCGACCGACGGGCCAGAGCGAGAAGATCGTCGACCCGCTCCACGCCGACGGCCGCAAGGCGACCGGGCGGCGTGCGGGGGCTGTAGGCGAGGATCGGGCAGCCGAAGCCCCCCGACAGGATGGCGGCGACCCGCGCGGCGATGCGCCCGAACCCGACGAGGCCGACCGTTCGCCCTGCGATCTCGCCACCGCCCCGGGCGACCGCGGGAACCGGGCCGCCGGCACGGAGCGCCCCGTCCGCCTGCGGGATCGCGCGGGCGGCGGCGAGGGCGAGGGCGACGGCGAGTTCGGCCGTGGCGTTCGTATTGGCGCCCGGCGTGCTGGTGACCCGCACGCCACGGTCCCGCGCGGCGTCGAGGTCGATGTTGTCGACGCCGACGCCGTGTTTGGCGATCACCTTGAGCCGTTCCGCTGCGGCGATCGACGCTGCGGTCATCTGCGTCGTGCGGACGACCACCGCATCGGCGAAGGCCGGCCAGTCGCGCGTGCGCGGGTCGCCGGGGCCCGCCACGTCGACCCGTTCGGCCAACCAGGCGGTCGCCTCGGCCGCGATCGGGTCGAGGACGCAGACGAGGGGGCGGGCGAGGGGGCGGGCGAGGGGGCGGGCGAGGGGGCGGGCGAGGGGGCGGGCGGTCATGCCGCGCGGGCCTCGATGATGCCGAGCGGCGTCCCGGTCCGTGCGTCCACCTCCGTCAGGCGGACCGGAAAGCCCCAGAGATCGCGGACGTGACCCAGAACCTTCTCGGCCGTCGGGCGGTTCAGCGTGATGCCGTCGTGGACGGTGTGGGTCAGGACGAGGCGCCGGTCGCCCAGGAGGTCGGCGTCGGTGACCTGGATGTCGGGCTCCCGCCGCGCCAACTCGTAGTGCCGCGCCAGCGAACGGCGGATGCGGCGATAGCCCTCGTCGTCGTGGATGGCGCCGACCGCCAGGTCCGGCTCCGCGCGCTCGTCGGAGACGGCGAAGAGGCGGAAGTCCCGGATCACCTTCGGCGTGAGGTACTGGAGGACGAAGGATTCGTCGCGGAATTCCGCCCAGGCTGTCCGCAACGTGCCGTAGGGATCGCCGTTGCCCGCGATCTCCGGCAGCCACGCCCGATCCTCGTCGGTCGGCTCCGTGCAGACGCGCTTGATGTCCCCCATCATGGCATAGCCGAGTGCGTAGGGATTGATGCCGGAGTAATGGCGGCTATCGTAGCCCGGTTGATAGATGACGTTCGTGTGTGAGTGCAGAAATTCGAGGAAGTGACCATCCGAGACCATGCCGCGCTCGTGCAGGCGGGTCATGATCTCGTAATGAACGAAGGTTGCGCAACCCTCGTTCATCAGCTTTGTCTGCTTCATAGGATAGAAATACTGAGAGATAAGGCGGATGATGCGCAGGATCTCCCGCTCCCAGTCCCGCAGCTTCGGTGCATTCTTCTCGAGGAAGTAGAGGAGATTCTCCTCCGGCAGGTTGAGACGGGCACGCATGGCCTCCTCCTCCGCCGCCTTCGCCCCCTTGGTCGACTTGCCCGCGGTGGGCACTGTCGACCAGAGGGGATTGAAGCTTTCCTGCTCGTGCTGGAGGCGCGCCTCCTGGCGTCGGCGCTCCTCGGCGAGGCTCGGCTTTGGACGGCGGGCGTAGCGGTTCACGCCCTGGGCGGACAGCGCGTGGCCGGCGTCGAGGATCCGTTCGACCGCGTCGAGGCCGTATCGCTCCTCGCACTTCGAGACGTAATCGCGCGCAAAGCCCAGATAGTCGAGGAGCCCCTCCGCGTCCGTCCACTCCTTGAACATGTGATTGTTCTTGAAGAAGTGGTTGTGCCCATAGCAGGCGTGCGCGATCACCAGGGTCTGCATCGTCATGGTGTTTTCTTCCATGATGTAGG
>JBIJED010000287.1:0-4683 GCA_044343785.1 Azospirillales bacterium
TGACGTTCTTCAGGGCATGCTTCGCCCCGTAGTAGACGTTCACGTCGCGGCCGGTCATCTTCCAGCCGGTCTGCGCCGGCCTGCCGGCCGGATGGAGGACGGCGTCCGTCTCGCCCTGGATCTGTGCGGTCATCGTCTCACCACCGGCGTTCGAATTTCTTGCGGAGATAGATCGCCACCGCGTTCATCGCGAGCAGCAGGACGAGGAGGACCATGATCCCGGCCGACGTCTTCTCGACGAAGCCCCGCTCGGGACTGCCGGCCCACATGTAGATCTGCACCGGAAGGACGGTCGCGGACGCGGTGACCGACGTCGGAATGTCGGTCACGAAGGCGACCATGCCGATCATCAGGAGCGGTGCCGTCTCGCCCAGCGCCTGCGCCAGCGTGATGATCGTGCCCGTCATGATTCCGGGCATGGCCAGCGGCAGGACGTGGTGCAGGATCACCTGCATCTTCGACGCGCCCACGCCCAGCGCCGCCTCCCGGATGGAGGGCGGGACCGCCCGGAGTGCCGCGCGCGTCGCGATGATGACGGTCGGCAGGCTCATGAGCGCGATCACGATGCCGCCGACCAGCGGGGCCGAGCGCGGCATGCCGAAGAAGTTGAGGAACACCGCGAGGCCCAGGAGGCCGAAGACGATCGACGGCACCGCCGCGAGGTTGTTGATGTTGACCTCGATGACGTCGGTGATCCGGTTCTTGGGCGCGTACTCCTCGAGGTAGATGGCGGCCAGCACCCCGATCGGAACCGCGAGCACCATGCACACCAGCAGCGTCATCACGGTGCCGACGACGCTGCCGGCCACGCCGACGAGTTCCGGCCGCACGCTCGACGCCGAGGTGAAGAAGCGACTGTTGAACTGGGACCGGATCTCGCCCCTGGCGGTCAGGTCGTCGATCCATGCCACGGTGCGGTCGTTGACCCGGCGCTCGGCCTCCGGGACGTCCCTCCGGATGTGGCCCTTCCAGAACATGTCGATGTCCGACGCCGCGAGCGCCCAGATCGGGACGGTCCGGCCGATCAGCGCCGGATCGGCGATCACCATGTTCCGAAGGTCCTCGCCGGCGCCCGGCGACACCATGCGCGACAGGAGGTTCCGGTCGGCGCGGCTGGTCACCGCGGGGAAGCGGTCCTGCACCGCGAGGTTGATCGTCCGGTCCCACGACGCCAGCCGCAGTTCCGTCGGCGTCCACGGGCCGGAGCCCTGGAGCCCCAGGCGCTCGGCGCTGACCGGCACGTCGAGGCGGATGTGCGTCTGGAAGAAGGCGGTCGTGCCGTTCGACAGGATCGTCCACAGAAGGATCACGAGCGAGAGCATCGCGAGCGAGATCGCGGCGATGCCGTAGGCACGAAACCGCTGCTCGGACCGGTAACGGCCCTTCAGCCGCGCCTGGGCCGCGTCCGACATGTGGGGGCTGACGTCGCGGGTCGAGGGGCGCGACGCGCCGCTCTCGGCTCCGACCGGGGCGACGGCCGCGAGTTCAGTCATATTTTTCCCTGTAGGCTTGGACCACGCGGAGCGCGATCAGGTTCAGGGTCAGGGTGACGACGAAGAGGACGAGGCCGAGCGCGAAGGCGGACAGCGTCTTCGGGCTGTCGAACTCCTGGTCGCCGACGAGCAGCGCCGCGATGTGGACCGTCACGGTGGAGACGGCGGCCAGCGGGTTGGCCGTGATGTTGGCGGCGAGGCCGGCGGCCATCACCACGATCATCGTCTCGCCGAGCGCGCGACTGAGCGCCAGGATGAAGGAGGCGGCGATGCCGGGGATCGCCGCGGGAAGCACCACCTGCTTGACCGTCTCGGACCGGGTGGCGCCGAGGCCGTAGGACCCGTCGCGCAGCGACTGCGGGACCGCGTTGATGACGTCGTCCGACAGCGAACTGACGAACGGCACGATCATGATCCCCATCACGAGCCCGGCGGCCAGCGCGCTCTGCGCCGCCACCTGCAGGCCGATCGCCTCGCCCAGCGCGCGCACCGCAGGCGCGACCGTCAGGGCGGCGAAGAAGCCGTAGACCACGGTCGGGATGCCGGCGAGGATCTCCAGCGCCGGCTTCACCACGGCACGGACGCGCCCGGGCGCGTACTCCGAGAGATAGATCGCCGACATCAGGCCGATCGGCAGCGCCACGATCATCGCGATCGTCGCGATCAGGAGGGTCCCGGCGAACAGCGGCACGGCACCGAACGCGCCCGACGACCCCACCTGGTCGGCGCGGATCGCCGTCTGCGGGCTCCAGACGGTCCCGAAGAGGAAGTCGGTGACGGGAACCCGGGCGAAGAACCGCGTCGCCTCGAACACGAGCGACAGGACGATGCCGACCGTGGTCAGGATCGCGATCAGCGAGCACAGGAAGAGGATGACGTTCGCGACCCGCTCGACCGTGTGGCGCGCCCGCAGCTGCGGGCCGAGCTGGCGACGGGCGTAGAGGAGGCCGGCGATGCAGACGCTGAGCGCGAGCACCCAGATCGCGGCGTTCGCCGTGGCGCGGAGGCTGTTGTAGAGGCCCACGCCGCCCGCGACCGCATCGCGGATGGTCTCGGGAACCTGGGCAAGCGTGATCACGCCGTACGCGACGTTGCCCAACTGCGCCATGATCAGCTGGATCTCGCTCTCGTCGAGGCTCTTCACCTCCGGCGGCAGGCTGTCGATGACGAGGGACCGGATGATCGTCCCCTCCAGCGCGACCCAGACCAGAAGCAGCACGAGCGCCGGCAGGCCGCACCAGATCACGACGAACCAGCCGTGATAGCCGGGCTGGGAGTGCAGCGGCGGCCTGTTGCGGGCGCGGGCGTCGGCCCGGAAGGCGACGGCCCGTCGCTGTCCGAAGAGGAAACCGAAGACCGTGAGCGCGAGGAGCACGATCGCGAGCGTTGACAGGGGCATATCGGTCCTCGGCTGAACCGTCGGATACGGGTGCGCCCGGCCGGCCGCGGAGCGGCGGCCGGGCGTTCGCCGGTCAGGGCGAGGTCATGCTGACGAGGTTGCGGATGCCCTCCTGCTGCTGGCGCAGCGCCGTCGGGGGCAGGATGACGAGACCCTTCTGCTCCAGGTACCCGTTGTCGCCCATCGCGCGGTCCGACACGTACTCGGCCAGGAACTCGCGCATGCCCGGGATCACGCCGACGTGCGCCTTCTTGGCGTAGACGAACATGTCGCGGGCGACCGGGTACTTGCCCTCCGAGATCGTCTCGAACTTGGGCTCGACGCCGTCGATCAGCTTGGCCTCGATCTTGTCCAGGTTCTCCTCGAGGAAGGAGAAGCCGAACACGCCGAGCACCGTGCCGTCGCCGGCGGCGACGCGCTGGACGATCAGATTGTCGTTCTCGCCACCCTCGATGAAGCGGCCGTCCTCGCGGATCTGGGTGCAGTAGCGCAGGCGCTGGGCGGCGTCCTGCACCGCGCGGACCTCGGCGACGTTGGCGCAGCCGCCCTGCAGCATCAGCTCGTTGAAGCTGTCGCGCGTGCCCGACGTCGGCGGCGGGCCGATGATCTCGATGCGGGCGTTCGGCAGGCTGGCGTCGACCTGCTGCCAGGTGGTGTACGGGTTGTTGACCCACTGGCCGTTGACCGGGACCTGCCGGGCCAGCGCGCGCCACACCTGCTCGCGCGTCAGGTTGAACTTCGGCGCGCCCCGCTTGGTGGTCACGACGATGCCGTCGAAGCCGATCTTCAGCTCCACGATTTCGGTCACGCCGTTGTTGCGGCAGGTGTCGAACTCCGACTTCGTGATCCGGCGCGACGCGTTGGAAACGTCCGGGTGGGACGGGCCGACGCCGGCGCAGAACAGACGCATGCCGCCGCCGGTGCCGGTCGATTCGACGATCGGCGGGCGGAACGAGGTCGCGCGACCGAAGTTCTCGGCGACCGCGGTGGTGAAGGGGAACACCGTGGACGAACCGACGATGCGGATCTGATCACGGGCCTGGGCGAAGGCCGGGCCGGTGAAGGCGGCCGAGAGGGCCATGACCGCGACGGTCGCGGTCGCGAGTTTCGCGTTCATCACTTCGAAGCTCCGAGTTGGCTGCTGACCTCGTCGGAGGTGCCGCGTCGCTGACGCGGGGCGGTACCTCCGGGTGGCCGGACCCTATGCCTCGCGTACCGCCGAATTTGTGACTGATATGTTACAGTTCGATGACACGCGGGCCGGGACATGGACGCCATGATCAGGCCGCCGTCGTTTCCCCGGCCTCCGTTCCCCGCGGCACCTCGCTGCGTGCGACCGGAAGCATCACCGTGATGACGCTCCCGCGCCCGACCTCGCTCTCGATGGCGAGCCGGCCGCGGTGGCGGTTGACGATGTGCTTGACGATGGCGAGGCCGAGACCGGTCCCGCCCATCTGCCGCGACCGCGCGGTGTCGACGCGGTAGAACCGCTCGGTCAGCCGCGGCAGGTGGGCCCGCGGGATTCCTTCGCCGCGGTCGATGACGGCGACCGAGACCATCTGCGTCTCGCGGCCCGCCCGCG
This sequence comes from Azospirillales bacterium, assembly GCA_044343785.1. Classification (GTDB taxonomy): domain Bacteria; phylum Pseudomonadota; class Alphaproteobacteria; order Azospirillales; family Azospirillaceae; genus CANGXM01. Next base: position 4,475 of record JBIJED010000287.1, read on the forward strand.
GCGCCAGGGGCACCACCCGCGACGCGGTCTCCGCCAGCGCGATGCGGACCGTCACCTCGGTCTCCTCCCGCGTGTACTTGACGGCGTTGTCCACGAGGTTCTGGAACACCTGGGCGAGCTGGTCGGCGTCGCCCTGCACGTCGGGCACCCGCTCGGGCGCCTCGATCCGGATCCGCACCCGCCGCGCGGCGGCGCGCAGTTCGAGGGTC
>JBIJED010000288.1:0-4674 GCA_044343785.1 Azospirillales bacterium
GCCTCCGGATGGTACTGGACGGAAAAGACCGGCCGGTCCTTCAGGCGAAGACCCTCGTTCGACCCGTCGAACAGCGAGACGTGGGTGACCTCCGCGGTCACCGGCAGGCTCTCCGGGAGGACGCGGAACCCGTGATTCTGGCTGGTGATCTCCACCTTCCCGGTCGTCAGGTCCTTCACCGGGTGGTTCGCGCCCCGGTGCCCGCGCTCCATCTTGGCCGTCCGGCCGCCGAGCGAGAGCGCGAGCAGCTGGTGCCCCAGGCAGATCCCGAACAGCGGCACGCCCGCGTCGAGGATCCCGCGGATGGCCGGCACCGCGTAGGTCCCCGTCGCCGCCGGATCGCCCGGGCCGTTCGACAGGAACACGCCGTCGGGCGCGTGGGCGAGGATCTCATCCGCCGTCGCCGTCGCCGGGACGACGGTCACCCGCGCCCCGGTGGAGGCGAGGCAGCGCAGGATGTTCCGCTTCGCCCCGAAGTCGACGGCGACCACATGGTGGGTCGGCGCCTCCTGCCGCCCGTAGCCGGCACCCAGCGCCCAGCGCGTCTCCGACCAGGAATAGGTCTGGCGGCAGGAGACGGCCTTGGCGAGGTCCATGCCTTCCAGCCCCGGCCAGGCCCGGGCCGCGGCCAGGAGCGCCGGCATGTCGAACCGGCCGTCGGGCGCATGGGCGATCACGCCGTTCGGTGCGCCGCCGTCACGGATGCGCCGGGTCAGGCGCCGCGTGTCGACACCGGAGATGCCCACGAGGTCGAACGACTTCAGCCAGTCGTCGAGATCCCGCTCGGAGCGCCAGTTCGACGGGTCGGTGACGTCGGCGCGCAGGATCAGCCCGCGGGCCGCCGGGGTCGTCGTCTCCAGATCCTCGCGGTTCGCGCCGACGTTGCCGACGTGCGGGAAGGTGAAGGTGATGATCTGCCCGGCGTAGGAGGGATCGGTCAGGATCTCCTGATAGCCGGTCATCGAGGTGTTGAAGCAGACCTCGCCCACCGCATGGCCCGCAGCACCCAGCCCGCGGCCCCAGAACACGGTCCCGTCGGCCAGGACGACGCAGCCGGTGGCGCCGGGGGGGACGGAGAGGGTGGGGGCAGGGGGGGTCATGATCGTTACCGCGGTCTGGATCGGAACGCGTCCACAGGTGGGCAACCGATCCCGCGGGTCAAGCCGAACCTCAGCGGGGGCGTGTTGCGGTCGTGGCGAGGCGACGGTGCCCCCGCGCCCCGTTCCGATCGTCGCCGTTCCAACAGACGCGGCGACGGGCTAAACCTGTGCGCGACCGAGCCGGAACCGACGGACCCCACCATGCTGCGCGGACAGATCAGCGACGCCCTCAAGGACGCGATGCGGGCCAAGGAGGCCCGGACGGTGGGCGCGCTCCGCCTGATTCTCGCCAAGCTGAAGGACCAGGACATCGCCGCCCGGCCCCGCGGCGTGACGGACGGCATCCCGGACGAGGAGATCCTCCAGATGCTCCAGTCCATGATCAAGCAGCGGCGGGAATCGATCGTGCTCTACGAGCAGGGCGGTCGGCAGGAGCTGGCCGACCAGGAGCGGGACGAGATCGCCGTCATCGAACGCTTCCTGCCCCGCCAGATGGACGAGGCCGACACGAAGGCCGCGATCGCGGCCGCCATCGCGGCGACCGGGGCCGCGGGCGTGAAGGACATGGGCAAGGTGATGGCCGAGCTGCGCGCCCGCCACGCCGGGCAGATGGACTTCGGCAAGGCCGGCGCGATGGTGAAGGGCATGCTCGGCTGACGCGGCGCACTGGCACGCCGCCCCCGCGCGCATTACCTTCGGAGGCCGCTCACCACCCTCACGGCGACGGATGGCCCTCCCCCCGCGGTTCCTCGACGAACTCCGGTCCCGGCTGACCCTCTCCGAGGTGGTCGGGCGGCGGGTCAAGCTCATCCGCGCCGGCCGCGAGTTCAAGGCCTGCTGCCCCTTCCACAACGAGAAGTCCGCGTCGTTCTACGTCAACGACGACAAAGGCTTCTTCCACTGTTTCGGCTGCGGCGCGCACGGCGACGCGATCGGGTTCGTGATGAAGGCGGGGAACCTGCCCTTCATGGAGGCGGTCGAGAAGCTGGCGGCCGAGGCCGGGCTGGAGGTGCCGCAGGCGAGCCCCGAGGAGGCCCGGCGGTTCGAGCGCCAGAAGACGCTGCACGACCTCGTCGACCAGGCCTGCCGCTGGTTCGAGCGGCAGCTGCGCGAGCCGGCCGGGCGCGAGGCGATCGGCTATCTGCGCCGCCGCGGCCTCGACGACGCGGGCATCCAGCGGTTCCGCCTCGGCTACGCCCCCGCCGACGCCGGGGCGCTGCGCCGCCATCTGGCCGAGGCCGGGTGGAGCGACGACGACATGGTGGAGGCGGGGCTCCTGAAGCGGCCGGAGGAGGGGACGCGCGCGCCCTACGCCTTCTTCCGCGACCGGGTCCTGTTCCCCGTCTCCGACCGCCGCGGCCGGGTGGTGGCCTTCGGGGGCCGGATCCTCGCGGCCGACGGCGGGCCGAAGTACCTGAACACGGGCGAGACGCCGCTCTTCCACAAGGGCCAGCTCCTCTACAACCTCTCCCACGCCCGGCAGGCGGCGGCCGACGGCGCGCCCTACGTCGTGGCCGAGGGCTACATGGACGTCATCGCCCTCGTCCGGGCGGGGTTCGAGGGGGCGGTCGCGCCGCTGGGAACCGCCCTGACCGAGGCGCAGGCGGGCCTCCTCTGGTCGCTGGCGCCGGCCGGCAACCGGACGCCGATCCTCTGCTTCGACGGGGACGCGGCCGGCCAGCGCGCCGCGCGGCGCGCGGTCGAGCGCATCCTCCCCCTGCTCAGGCCCGACCATTCGGTCCGCATCGCCTTCATGCCGCCGGGCCAGGACCCCGACGACCTGATCAAGGCGGAGGGGCGGGGGGCGATGCAGCGCGTGCTGGACGCGGCCGTGCCGGTGGCCGAGGTCGCCTGGGCCATCGCGGTCGAAGGCCGCCGCCTCGACACGCCCGAGGCGCGGGCGGGGCTGAAGGCGGATCTCGAGGCGCTGGTCCGCCAGATCGCCGATCGCGACGTCCAGACCTTCTATCGGCAGGAGATGATGGGGCGGCTCGACGCCCTCGTCCGGCCGGCGCGCGCTGTCGGCGACGGGCGCGGCGGCGGGCGGCGCGGCGCCGGCCCCTGGGACCCGGCCTTCCGCCGCCTGCCGCCCGAGGCGCAGCGGCGGATGATGCGCTGGGGCGCCAATCCGCCCCGGCGTCGGGCGGCCGAGACGATGTCCGAGGAACGCGTCCTCCTGGCCACCCTCGCGAACCATCCCGGCATCTTTCCCGACGTGGGCGAACTGCTCGCCGACGTCGGCTTCGCGGTGCCGGCGCTGGAGTCGCTGCGCGCCGAATTGGTCTCCGTCCTGAGTATCCGGCCGGATCTTGACCGGCCTTCCCTAGCGCGCCACTTGGTGGAAGTTGGTCATGGCCCCGTCCTCGACGATCTGGCCGCGGTCGAGACGCTCTATGGTTTCGCCCGTGCGGAGGCGCCTTCGGAGATGGCGCTGAAGGGATGGCTTGACGCGTGGGACATCGGGCCGGGACGGCTGCGACGGGTCCGGGACCTCAAGGAAGCCGGTCGTCTGGCCGGCGCCGAGGTCACGGAGCCGAACGTTCGCCGGATCGCGGCCCTGAAGCGGGAGATCGCGGTGGCGAACCACCGGGACGATGACGATTTCCTGCCCAGCCTGCCGCCGGTCCGGGCCGACGAGCCCGGCGACGGGTCGGCGGGCTGAGGTCGGCGGTGGGATTTTGGTGCGGCGCGCGGGTCGGCGCGTGGTGACGACGATCGGCGGGGGCAAGGACCGGATGGTGACGAAAGCGACGGCCAGCGCGGAAACCACGGAGGCCCGCGAGGAGAACGGCGAGGCCGCCATCCTCGACACGATGGTGGCGACCGTCCGGCGCATGATCGCGCGCGGCAAGGAGCGGGGCTACGTCACCTACGACGAGCTCAACGCCGCCCTGCCGCCCGAGCAGTACTCCTCCGAGCAGATCGAGGACGTGATGTCCCAGCTCTCGGAGATGGGCATCAACATCGTCGACGCCGAGGAGAACGACGACACGGCCGCCGCCGAGCGGGAAGGCGACGGCGAGGCGCGGGCCGGCGGCAATCTCGACGACGACGACATCGGCCGGACCGACGACCCCGTGCGCATGTACCTGCGCGAGATGGGCTCGGTCGAGCTTCTGTCGCGCGAGGGCGAGATCGCGATCGCCAAGCGCATCGAGGCCGGCCGCGAGATGATGATCGGGGCGATCTGCGAATCGCCCCTGACCATCCGCGCGATCATCGAGTGGCACGATTCCCTCAAGGAAGGGAAGATGCTGCTGCGCGACATCATCGATCTCGACGCGACCTACGGTGCCGGCCCCGAGGGCGACGGCGAGGCGGCCGAGATGGAGCGCGCGGCCGAGCTCGCCGGCGAGGGTGCCGAGGAGGTGGAGCCGCCCGTTCCCGTCGAGGGCGAGCCGGACGGCGAGGAGGAGGACCAGAACCTCTCCCTCTCGGCCATGGAGGCCGAGCTGAAGCCGCGCGTGCTCGAGACGTTCGAGGCGATCGCCGTCACCTACGGCAAGCTGCACAAGCTGCAGGAATCCCGCCTCCATCAGCTCCAGAAGGGCGAGGAGCCCAACCGGGCGTCCGA
>JBIJED010000011.1:0-15317 GCA_044343785.1 Azospirillales bacterium
CGATAGGGGCGGGTCCGCGGCGGGATCCCCGCCTGCGCGGGGATGACGGGGAGGAGGAGCGCCCGACAGAAGCCGTCATCCCCGCGAACGCGGGGATCCATCACGACACGGCCCGCTCCGCCCCGATCAGGAACTCCCGGTTCCCCTCGGGCCCGAGGATCGGGCTCTCGGTCAGGCCGATCACGCGCCAGCCGATGGCGTCGGCGAGCCAGTCCCGGATCGTCGCGCAGACCTCCGCGTGGAGGGCGGGGTCGCGGACCACGCCGCCCTTCCCCACCCGCTCCCGGCCGACCTCGAACTGCGGCTTGATCAGTGCTGCGAGGCGCGCGCCCGGTGCGGCCAGGGCGAGGGCGGCGGGCAGCACGGTGCGCAGGCCGATGAAGCTGGCGTCGCAGACGACGAGGCCGACCGGGTCGGGCACCTGCTCGCGCGTGAGATGGCGGGCGTTCGTGCGCTCCAGCACCACGACACGGCCGTCCTGCCGGAGCTTCCAGGCGAGTTGGCCATGGCCGACGTCGACCGCGAAGACGCGGGCGGCACCGCGGGCGAGCAGCACGTCGGTGAAGCCGCCGGTGGACGCGCCGACGTCGAGACAGGCGAGCCCCGCCGGATCGATCGCGAAGGCGTCGAGCGCCGCCACGAGCTTGAGACCGCCGCGGGAGACCCACGGATGGTCGTGGCCCTTCACCGCGAGGTCGGCGTCGGCGGGAAGGAGCTGGCCGGGCTTGTCGACGCGCACGGTCCCGGCGAGGACGACGCCCGCGAGGATCAGGCTCTGGGCCCGGGTGCGGCTTTCGGCGAGGCCGCGGTCGACGAGCAGCTGGTCGGCCCGGACCCGGCCGCCCGCGCGTGCCGCCACGCCCGTCAGACGACGACGTCGAGGAACATGCCCCGGAAGTACCGCTGGGGCAGGACGATGGCGCCGTTCACGACCAGCGCGAGCAACTCCCGGATCGTCGGGAGCTTGTTCTTGTGGACCGGCGCCTGGTTCGCCCGGTTGGCCCGCGCCACGGTGCCGGTCGACGCGCCGACGGGGGGCCGGTCGACGTAGGTCTCGGGACGGACGGAGGGACCGGAGAGGCCGGCGCGCGGAAGCTGGTTCATGGATCGAAGATATACGAACCGCGCGCCGGTTTACAACCCGGCGTCGCCGCGCCGCTCAGGCCCGCAGCCCGCCCGCCGCCTTCTGCGCGATGCCCAGCGCGCCCAGCACCGTCGCCACCACGTGCGGCGCGGTCAGCCCCGCCTCCTCGAGCTGCTTCGGCTGGCTGTCGTGCTCCTGGAACCGGTCGGGCAGCGTCATGGTCCGCACCCGCAACCCGGTGTCCAGCAGCCCTTCCGCCGCCATCGCCTGCAGGACATGGGCGCCGAATCCGCCCATCGACCCCTCCTCCACCGTCACCAGCACCTCGTGCGAGCGGGCGAGGCGGCGGATCAGGTCGAGGTCCAGCGGCTTGGCGAAACGGGCGTCGGCCACCGTGGTCGAGAGGCCGTGCGCCGCCAGCGTCTCCGCGGCGGCGAGGCAGTCCGCCAGCCGCGTGCCGATCGACAGCAGCGCCACCTTGGTGCCTTCGCGCACGATCCGGCCCTTCCCGATCGGCAGCGCCTCGCCCCTCGCCGGCATCTCGACGCCCACGCCCTCGCCGCGCGGATAGCGGATGGCCGACGGGGCGTCGTCGATGGCGGCCGAGGTGGCCACCATGTGGACGAGTTCCGCCTCGTCCGACGGCGCCATGATCACCATGCCGGGAATGCAGCCGAGATAGGCGAGGTCGAAGGCGCCCGCATGGGTCTGGCCGTCGGCGCCCACGAGGCCCGCCCGGTCGAGGGCGAAGCGGACGGGAAGCTTCTGGATCGCCACGTCGTGGACCAGCTGGTCGTAGCCGCGCTGGAGGAAGGTGGAGTAGATCGCGCAGAACGGCCGGTACCCCTCGGTCGCGAGGCCGGCGGCGAAGGTCACCGCATGCTGCTCGGCGATGCCCACGTCGAAGGTGCGGTCGGGAAAGCGCTTGCCGAAGGCGTCGAGGCCCGTGCCCGACGGCATGGCCGCCGTGACGGCGAGGATGCGCGGGTCGCGCTCCGCCTCGCGGATCAGGCTGTCGGCGAAGACCTTGGTGTAGGTCGGCGCGTTCGACTTCGCCTTGTCCTGGGTCCCGGTGATCACGTCGAAGCGCCCGACCGCGTGCAGCTTGTCGGCCGACGCCTCGGCCGGCGCATAGCCGCGACCCTTCTGGGTGACGACGTGGACGAGCACCGGGCCGTCGCCGCGCACGTCGCGCAGGTTCTGCAGCACCGGCAGCAGGTGGTCGAGGTTGTGCCCGTCGATCGGGCCCACGTAGTAGAAGCCCAGCTCCTCGAACAGCGTGCCGCCGGTGACGAAGCCCCGGGCGTACTCCTCGGCCCGGCGGGCGGCGTTGAACAGCGGCTCGGGCAGGCGCTCGGCGATGTCCTTCGCCAGGTGCCGGAGCGAGCGGTAGCTGCGCGACGACATCAGGCGCGAGAGATAGGCGCTCATGGCACCCACCGGCGGGGCGATCGACATGTCGTTGTCGTTCAGCACCACGATCAGCCGGTTCTTGAGCGCGCCCGCGTTGTTCATGGCCTCGTAGGCCATGCCGGCGCTCATCGCGCCGTCGCCGATCACGCAGATGACGTCGTTCGAGCGCCCGTCCATGTCGCGCGCGACCGCCATGCCGAGGCCGGCGGAGATCGAGGTGGAGGAGTGCGCCGCGCCGAAGGGGTCGAACTCGCTCTCCGACCGCTTGGTGAAGCCCGAGAGCCCCCCGCCCTGGCGCAGCGTGCGGATGCGGTCGCGCCGGCCGGTCAGGATCTTGTGCGGATAGCACTGGTGCCCGACGTCCCAGATCAGCCGGTCGCCCGGCGTCTCGAAGACGTGATGCAGCGCCACGGTCAGCTCGACGACGCCGAGGCCCGCGCCGAGGTGTCCGCCGGTGACCGAGACGGCGGAGATCGTCTCCGCCCGCAGTTCCTCGGCCACCTGCCGCAGCTGGTCCGGCCGGAGCCGGCGGAGGTCGGCCGGGACCTGGATCCGGTCCAGGAGCGGGGTGTCGGGGCGTGCGCTCATTTCTCGGTCCTCCGCTCTCAAGCCTTACGGTTCACGACGAAGCGCGCGACCGCGCGCAGCACCTCGGCCCGGGGGCCGAAGATGTCCAGGTGACGGGCCGCCTGGTCGGCCAGCATCCGGGCCTGGTCCCGCGCCCGCTCGATGCCGAGCAGCGAGACGAAGGTGGCCTTGCCCCGTTCGGCGTCGCGGCCGACGGGCTTGCCCGCGACCCCCGCCTCGCCCTCGGCGTCCAGCAGGTCGTCGGCGATCTGAAAGGCGAGCCCGAGATCGTGGGCGTAGGCGGCGAGCGCGTGGCGATGCGGCGGATCCGCCTTGCCGAGCGTCGCCCCCGCCTCGCAGGCGAAGGCGATCATCGCACCGGTCTTCAGCCGCTGGAGCCGCGTGATCTCGCCGAGGTCCAGCGTCGTCGTCTCGGCGATCAGGTCGAGCATCTGGCCGCCCACCATGCCGTGCGGGCCGGCCGCCCTGGCGAGGTCGGCGACGAGGCGACAGCGCACGTGCGGATCCTCGTGCGTCGCCGGCCCGGCCAGCACCTCGAAGGCGAGGGTCAGGAGCGCGTCGCCCGCCAGGATCGCCGCCGCCTCGTCGAACGCCTTGTGGACGCTGGGGCGGCCGCGGCGCGTGTCCGCGTCGTCCATCGCCGGCAGGTCGTCGTGGACGAGCGAATAGCAGTGCACCAGCTCGGTCGCGACGGCGACGTGCAGCGCGCAGTCCGGATGCACGCCGAACAGGTCGGCCGAGCGCATCACGAGGAAGGGCCGCAGCCGCTTGCCCCCGTTCAGCGTGCCGTGGCGCATGGCGTCGGCGAGGCGGGCCTCGGGCAGGCGGACCTCCGGGATCAGGCGGTCGATCGCGGCCTCCACCTCCCGGGCGGCCTCGGCCATCGCGGCCGGAAGATCGAGGGCGTCGTCGGCGCCGGTCATTCGATGCCTGCGGGCTGGAGGCCGAGGGTCCCGTCGGGGCCCACGGCGATGCGGTCGATCTTCGCCTGCGCCTCGCGCAGCTTCGCCTCGCAGTGCCGGCGGAGCAGCGTGCCCCGCTCGTAGCTGCCGATCGCGTCGTCGAGCTTCGCCTTGCCCTCCTCGAGCTGGCGGACGATCCGCTCCAGCTCGGCGAGCGCGTCCTCGAAGCTGAGGGCGGCGATGTCGGGGGGGATCCGGGTCTCGGCCATCTCTCTTCCGGTCGGCTCAGTGGGCCATGAGTTCGCGGACGTGCGCGGCGGCCGAACTGCCGAGCGCCTGGAGGTCGTAGCCGCCCTCCAGCACCGAGACGACGCGCCCGCCGCACACCTCCGCCGCCAGTTCGCACAGGCGCCGGGTGGCCCACACGAAATCGTCCTCGGTCAGGTTCAGCTGGGCGAGCGGGTCGCGGCGGTGGGCGTCGAAGCCGGCCGAGATCATGATCAGGTCGGGCGCGAAGGCCCGCATGGCCGGCAGGACCTTCGTCTGCATCGCCGCCCGGAACTCGGGCGAGCCGGCGCGCGGCGGCAGCGTGGCGTTGACCACGTTGTGGTGCCGGCCCGTCTCGCTCTCGGCCCCGGTCGAGGGATAGAGCGGCCACTGGTGGGTGGAGGCGTAGAAAAGGGTCGGGTCGTCCTCGAAGGCGGCCTGGGTACCGTTGCCGTGGTGCACGTCGAAGTCGATGACGGCCACCCGCCCGACGCCCAACGCCGCCTGCGCGTGCCGCGCACCGACGGCGACGTTGTTGAACAGGCAGAAGCCCATCGCGGTCCCGGGCTCCGCGTGGTGCCCCGGGGGGCGCACCGCGCAGAAGGCGTTCCGCGCCTGCCCGCCGACGACGGCCTCGACCGCCAGCACGGCCGCGCCGGCGGCCCGCAGGATGGCGCCGCGCGTTCCGGGCGAGACGATGGTGTCGGCGTCGATCTGGCCGTGGCCGACCGTGGGAAGGCCGGCGAGCAGGCGCTCGACGTGTTCGCGCGGGTGGACGCGGGCCAGCTGCTCCACCGTCGCCTCCGGCGCGTCACGCCGGTCCAGCAGCATGAACGCCTCGTCCTCGAGCGCCCGCAGCACCCAGCGCAGCCGGTCCGCGCACTCCGGATGGCCGAGGCCGGTGTCGTGCTCCAGACAGTCCGGGTGGGTGACGAGGAGCGTGTTCATTCCCGTGGTCCGTCGATTTGTGTCAGGCGACGTTTACACTTCCCCATAAGAACACCAATGCGGGCCGCCGTCAGCCGCCTTTGCGGATCCGATAGGTGAAAATCCCCTCCGCCTCCGTCGCGGACACCAGCGCGTGGCCGGTGGCGGCGCAGAAGGCGGGCACGTCCTTCCCCGACGCGGGGTCGGTGGCCCGCATCTCCAGAACCGCCCCGACGGCGAGATCGCGCAGCGCCCGGCGGGCGCGCAGCACCGGCAGGGGACAGATGAGCCCGGTGGCGTCGAGGGTGGCATCGAGGGTGGCGTCGAGGGTGGCGTCGAGGGTGGCGTCGGTCATCGCGGCCCCCGTGCCGCGGCCCGGACAGCGACCGCGGCCAGGACGAGCCAGCCGGCGATCATCGCGGTGCCGCCCCAGGGCGCCGTCGCGGCGATCCAGCGCGGACCGTCGAGGGCGGAGACATGGACGGCGCCCGCGAAGACGAGGGCGCCGGGGCCGATCAGGAGGGTGGCGAGCGCGAGGCCGCGGGATCGGACGCGGCCGGAGAGCGCGGCGAGTGCCGCGAGGGCCGCGGCGTGGACGAGGAGGAGGCGGCTCGCCGTCTCGACGAGCGACTGGACGCGCGGGTCCGGCGCGCCGTGGGCGGCCCAGGCCGCCGACGCCACGCCCCACGCGCCGAGAACGCCGCCGAGCGCCAGCGCGAGCGAAGCGGGGCGGGAGAGGTCGTTGCGTTCGGTCATGCCCCGCACATCGCCACGGCGGGGCGCCGGACGCAAGGGGGGTGCGGCGACGGGCTGCGGTGCGTCCTCGCCCGTCGACGGGCACAGGGCGAGGCGGCACACCGCCCCGATGTCAGCCGCGCAGTTTGGTCGCGATCTCGGCCACGTGCCTGCCCTGGAAGCGGGCGGCGTCGAGTTCCACCGCCGACGGCTGGCGCTCGCCCTGCCCGCCGGCGATCGTCGAAGCACCGTAGGGGCTGCCGCCCTTGATCTCGTCAATGCCCATCTGGCCCTGGAACGAATAGGGCAGCCCGACGACCACCATGCCCTGGTGGAGCAGCGTGGGGATGAAGGTCAGGATCGTGCTCTCCTGCCCGCCGTGCTGGGTGGCCGACGAGACGAAGACCGAGCCGACCTTGCCGATCAGCTTGCCCTGTGCCCAGAGGCCCCCGGTCTGGTCGAGGAAATTGCGCATCTGTGCGGCCATGTTGCCGAACCGGGTCGGCGTGCCGAAGATGATCGCGTCGTAGTCGGCCAGCTCCGCCGGTTGGGCGATCGGGGCCTTCTGGTCGAGTTTGATGTGGAACTGCCTGGCCACCTCTTCGGGCACCAGCTCGGGCACGCGCTTGACGGTGACGGTGGTGCCCGGAACCTGCCGCACGCCCTCGGCGACGGCCTCGGCCATCGTCTCGATGTGACCGTAGCTGGAGTAATAGAGCACGAGTACCTTGGCCATGGAGCCCTCCTGTGGATCGCGGCGGCACGCCGACGGGCGGCGCCGATGTCGGGAGGAGAAGTGGCGACCGCGCGCCCGTTCGATAACCCGGGCCGTTCCGATCGAAACGTTCTTCAGAAGGCAACAATGACGTGGACCGCCTCGCCGACATGATCGCCTTCATCCGGGTCGTGGAGAGCCGGAGCTTCACCGCCGCGGCGGAGCGGCTGAGCCTGTCGAAGTCGGTGGTCAGCCGTCGGCTCACCGAACTGGAGAACCGCCTCGGCACGCGGCTGCTCAACCGCACGACCCGCAGCCTCAGCCTGACGCCCGCGGGGCAGACCTATTTCGAGCGCGCCCGCGCGATCCTCGCCGACGTGGAGGAGGCCGAGCAGGCGGTGGCCGAACTGGGCCGCGATCCGCGCGGCCTCCTGCGCGTCAACGCGCCGATGAGCTTCGGCACCCTCCACCTCGCCCCGGCGGTGGCCGATTTCATGAGCCGCCATCCGAACGTGGAACTCGACCTGGAACTCACGGACCGGTTCGTGGACCTGGTCGAGGAGGGCTGGGACATCGCGGTGCGGATCGGACGCCTGCGGGACAGTTCGCTGATCGCGCGGCGGCTGGCGCCCAGCCGCCTCGTCACCGTCGCCTCGCCCGCCTATCTCGCCCGCATGGGAACGCCGGAGCGGCCGGAGGACCTGACGCGGCACGAGTGCCTCCTCTACACCACGCCGTCGAACCCGAGCGTCTGGCCTTTCCGCGTCGAGGGCGAGGTGCGGTCGGTGCGCGTGCAGGGGCGGATGCGGGTCAACAACGGCGACGCCATCCTCGAGGCGGTCCGGGCCGGCCTCGGCCTCGCGGTCCTCCCGACGTTCATGACGCACGCGGACCTCCGGTCCGGTCGCCTGGTCACCGTCCTCGACAGCTACGAGGCGGCGGACTTCGCGATCCACGCGGTCTGGCCCCATCACCGGCACCTGTCGCCCAAGGTGCGGGCGTTCGTCGATTTCCTGGCCGAGCGGTTCGGGCCGGCGCCGGACTGGGATCTGGGCCTGCGGGCGCTGTCGACCGTCCCCGCCGACGGCCCCCTGCCTTGAACCCGCCACGCTCGCGCGAATAGTCTGCACCCCACGCACCGACGCCCGCCCCGGGGACCGATGGAAAGCATCCTCAGCATCCTGCTCGGCGTCGTCGGACTTCTGGTCGTGATCGGCTTCCTGCCGGCCGTGGCCAAGCGCCTCGCCCTGCCGCAGACGGTGCTCCTGGCGGGCACCGGGATCGCCATCGGCGTCGCCGTCCACCTCACGGCCGGGCTCGGCGGGGGCGGCGGCTTCTCGGGCGACATGCTGTCGGCGATCGGCCATCTGGAGATCCCGGCCGAGGCGATCCTCTACCTCTTCCTGCCGGTCCTGCTGTTCGAGGCGGCGCTGGCCGTCGACGTCCGCCGCCTGCTGGACGACATGGGCCCCGTGCTGCTGATGGCGATCGTCGCGGTCGTCGTCTCGACCGTGTTCGTCGGCTTCGCCCTGGCGCCGGTGAGCGGGCTGCCGCCCTCGATCGCGCTCGTCGCCTGCCTGCTGGTCGGCGCGATCCTCGCCACCACCGACCCCGGTGCCGTCATCGGCGTCTTCCGCGACGTCGGCGCGCCGCGCCGGCTCACCACGCTGGTCGAGGGGGAGAGCCTTCTGAACGACGCGGCCGCGATCGCGCTCTCCGCCATCCTGATCGCCATGTTGACGGGCAGCCGCGCGCCGGACGTCACGGCTGCGGTGACCGACCTGCTGGTCCAGTTCGTCGGCGGGCTCGCCGTGGGCATCCTCCTCGCCCGCGCGGTCGTGCTGGTGATCCCGCTGCTGCGCGACATCGCGGCGGCGGAGATCACGCTGACCCTCGCGCTCGCCTATCTCGCCTTCATCATCGGCCAGGCCTATGCCCAGGTCTCCGGCGTGGTGGCGGTGGTCGCGGCGGCGCTGGTCATCGGATCGTCCGGCCGCACCCGCTTCTCCGGGCAGAGCTGGATCGGCCTGCGGCAGGTCTGGGAGCAGCTGGGCTTCTGGGGCTCGTCGTTCCTCTTCGTGCTCGCGGGCATGATCGTGCCCCCGATCCTGATGGACGTGACGTGGGCCGACATCGGCCGCCTCGTCGTGGTGATCGTGGCGACCCTCGCCGCGCGGGCGGTCGTGCTCTACGGGCTCCTTCCGCTGCTTTCGATGACCGGGCTGGCGCAGAAGGTCGGCGGCGGGTTCAAGGTCGTCATGCTGTGGGGGGGCCTGCGCGGCGCGGTCTCGGTGGCGCTGGCGGTCGCGGTGGCCGAGAACCCGGGGATCAGCGAGGACGTCCAGCGCTTCGTCGCCGTCATCGCCACGGGCTACGTCCTCTTCACGCTCCTCGTCCAGGGAACCACGCTCCGCATCCTCATGCGCCTGCTCAACCTCGGCCGCCTCACCCCGGTGGAACAGGCGCTGCGCAACCGGGTCCTCGCGCTGTCGCTGACCGAGGTGCGGGACGGCATGCTGGCGACGGGCCGCGATTATCGCGTCGCCCCGTCGACCGTGGACGAGGCGGCCGACTACTACACCCGCAGGCTCGCGGCGGTGGAGGCCGACCTCGCGGCGAACGACCCGCTGGACGCCGCCGACCGGCAGGTCTTCGGGCTGATGCTGCTGACGAACCACGAGCACGAACTCGTGCTCAAGCGCTTCGCCGACGGCCTCATCTCCCGTCACATGGTCCAGCGCGCGGCGGTGGACATCGAGCGGATGGGCGACGCGGCGCGCACCGGCGGCCTGCCGGCCTATCTGCGCGCGACGGCGCGGACGCTGAAGTTCGGTCGCGGCTTCCGCATCGCGCTCTGGCTGCACGACCGGTTCGGCATGACGCGGCCGCTGGGCGTGCTGCTCGCCCGCCGGTTCGAGCAGCTGCTCCTGATGCGCGGCGCGCTGCGCGACCTGAAGACGTTCCAGAAGGGTCGCCTGCCCCAGCTCCTCGGCGCCGAGACGGGCGAGGTGATGGGCGATCTGCTGGAGAAGCGCACCACCGACGTGGAGCAGCAATACGACGCCTTCCGCCTCCAGTATCCGGACTTCGCCGCCGACCTCCAGCGGCGCTACGTCCTGCGCCGGGCGCTGCTGCGCGAGGCGGCGGCCTATCGCGCGCTGCACGACGACGGGGTGATCAACCGCGACGTGGCCGAGGACCTGACCGAGGATGCCAACGCCCTCGAGCGGAACCTCTCGCGCGCGCCGCGACTCGACCTCGGGCTCGACCGGCCGGCGCTCGTCGCGCGCGTCCCGATCTTCGCCGACCTCGGCCCCGAACGGCAGGCCAAGATCGCCAGGGTGCTGCGCCCCCGCCTCGCGGTGCCCGGCCATCTCCTCGTCCGGCGGGGCGACAGGGGCGACTGCATGTACTTCGTCAGCTCGGGTGCCGTGCAGGTGGAGGTGCCGGGCCGGCCCACGCCGATCCGGCTCGGCAGTGGCGAGTTCTTCGGGGAGCTGGCGCTTCTCTACGACCAGCCGCGCTCGGCCGACGTCCGGGCACTGGGCTATTGCCAGCTCCTCGTGCTGGACGACAAGGATTTCGAGCGGCTGCGGCGGACCGATCCGGAGATCAACGCCCACATCGAGGCGGTCGCGGCGAGCCGGCTCGGCGGGTGGAGCCCGCCGACGCCCGCGCCGGCACCGGCCCCGGCGGTCAGCGCCGGTCCGGCGGCCGCGTGAGCATGTAGGCCGCGCCCGGGCCGTAGGTCGCGAGCTTCCCCGCGAGCCCCGGCGCGTCCGTGGCGACGAAGCCGAGGCGGCCCCAGATCCCGGCGGTTCCCGCGACCGCCGTCAACGCCATCCGGCCGAGCCCGCGACGCGCCGCCACCGCGGCCAGACGCCCGACCGCCGCCCGCGCCGCCCCGCCGTCGTCCTCCGGGAGCGCGACGTGGACGAGCGCCGCGACGGCCGACACCATCGGCAGGTCCGCCCCGGTCATCGGTCGCCATCCGGCGCGCCCCGTCCCCTCGACCGTCATTCGATCCGTCGTCCCGTCCTGTGCTATGACGACCCTGTTCCCCCGCGCGGACCCACGATGCAAGACCCTTCACGCCTCCTTCCCGCGATCGTCGACCTCGCGCTCGCCGCCGGCCGGGTGATCCTGCCCCTCTACGACGCCCGCGCCGCGCCGACGACGAAGGCCGACGGAACGCCCGTGACCGAGGCCGACACGGCGGCCGAGGGCGTGATCCTCGCCGGCCTCGCCGACCTGACGCCCGACGTCCCGGCGGTGGCGGAGGAGATGATGTCGGCCGGCGCCCGGCCTTCCGTGGGGCGCGCCTTCTGGCTGGTCGACCCGCTGGACGGCACGAAGGAGTTCGTGGCCCGGACGGGGGAGTTCACGGTGAACATCGGGCTCGTGGTCGACGGAACGCCGGTGCTCGGCGTGATCCACGCGCCGGTGACCGGCGAGACCTATGCGGCGGCCGGGGGCCGGGCGACGTGGGCCGCCGCGGGCGCAGCACCGGCGCCGATCCGGGCCCGGTCCCGCCCCGCGTCCGACGTCGTCGCCACGGTCAGCCGGCGACACGGGGCCGGGGGACCGACGGCCCGCTTCCTGGCCGAGAACGGCGTGACCGGTCGCCTGTCGGTCGGCAGTTCGCTCAAGTTCGGGCTGATCGCGCGCGGCCTCGCCGACGTCTATCCCCGTTTCGGGGAGACGAGCGAATGGGACACCGCCGCGGGACAGGCGATCCTGACGGCCGCCGGCGGCCGGGTCGTCGACCTCGACGGCCGGCCGCTGGCCTACGGCAAGCCGGCGTTCCGCAATGCGGGTTTCGTCGCCTGGGGCGCACCGTCGTGATGCTCACCACCCTCTCCAACGCGGCCGTCATCGTGCTCAACCTGCCGGACCCCCTCGGCAAGGTGCGGATGACGACCACCTTCGCCCGGGCGTGGCGCGCCGGCCTCATCGAGGAGGTGGGCGACACCCCGCCCCCCGACCGGCCCGCCCGCCCCGACCGGCCGGAACTGAAGCCGCCGCGGGACATGGCCAAGCGGCGCAAGGCCGGCAGCCTCGCCGGACGGATCGCGCTCCTGCACGCGCTGGCGCACATCGAGCTGAACGCCGTCGACCTCGCCTGGGACATCGTCGCCCGCTTCGCCGACCACACCGAGGGCGGGGAGCGGCTTCCCCGGGCGTTCTTCGACGACTGGATCCGTGTGGCCGAGGACGAGGCGCGCCACCATCTGGCGGTCGGCGCGCGGCTGGAGGAACTGGGCGCCAGCTACGGCGATCTGCCGGCCCACGACGGGCTCTGGCAGGCGAGCCAGGCGACGGCGCACGACCTCGCCGCCCGTCTCGCCGTGGTGCCCATGGTCCTGGAGGCACGCGGGCTCGACGTGACGCCGGCGATGATCGAGGGGCTCGACCGCCAGGGCGATCGTGAGTCGGCCGCCATCCTGCGGACCATTCACGACGAGGAGATCGCCCACGTCGCCGCCGGCAAGCGCTGGTTCGACTGGGTCTGCGCACGGCGCGGCGCGGACCCCGAGTCGACGTGGCAGGACCTCGTCCGCACGCACTTCCGCGGCGAGCTGAAGCGTCCCTTCAACGAGCCGAGCCGGACGAAGGCGGACTTCCCGCCCGACTGGTACGAGCCGCTGGCCGACGAGATGGCGGCGATGCGGGCGGAGGACCCGGACGGGGCCGCTTGACACCCGGGCCAAGGGACGCCCAGCGTTCCGGGCAACGGGAACGAACGGGTCGAGAGGGACGGAGATGGCCGGATTGTCGGGTCGGGTGGCGCTGGTCGGCGCCGGGCTGATCGGTCGGGGCTGGGCGACGGTGTTCGCCCGGGCGGGCGCGGAGGCGGTCCTCTGGGACCCCGTGGAGGGCGCGGCGGAGGCCGCGAAATGCCACGTCTGGCAGGCGCTGGACGACCTGGCCGAGGCCGGGCTCCTCTCCATCGCCGACGCGAACACGGCCAAGCCCCGGGTGAAGGTGGCCGCGACGCTGGCGGATGCCGTGGCGGGTGCGGTCTGGGTGCAGGAGAACGCGCCCGAGCAGCGGGACGCCAAGCAGGCCCTGTTCGCCGAGATCGACGCCGTCGCCCCGCCGGCCGCCATCCTCGCCAGCTCCACCAGCACCTTTCCCGGCTCCACCTTCTTCGGCCACGTGCCGGGCCGCGCCCGCTGCCTCGTCGCCCATCCGGCCAACCCGCCGCACCTGATGCCGGTGGTGGAGATCGTACCCGCCGCCTTCACCGATCCGGACGTGGTGATCCGCGCCCGGGGCATCATGGCGGCGGTCGGGCAGGTGCCCGTGCTGGTCAAGCAGGAGATCGAGGGATTCGTGATGAACCGGCTGCAGGCGGCCGTCATCGCGGAGGCGATGTCGCTGGTCGCCCGCGACGTGATCGCGCCCGACGACCTGGACGCGGTGATGAAGCATTCGCTGGGCCTGCGCTGGTCCTTCATGGGCCCGTTCGAGACCATCGACCTGAACGCGCCGGGCGGCGTGCCCGACTATGTCGCCCGCTACGGCCCGGCGCTGCGTGGGCTGGCGGCCGACCTGCGCGTGGGCGACGAGTGGACCGAGGAGGCGGTCGCGCGGATCACCGGCGACCGCCGGGCCCGGGTCCCGCGGGAGCGGCTGGGCGAACGGTCGCTCTGGCGCGACCGGCGGCTGATGCGCCTTCTGCGCGAGAAGGAGAAGAGCGACCGGGAGCTGGGCCAATGAGCGTCCTTCTCGTCACCGGCGGCGGCCGGGGCATCGGGGCGGCCACCTGCCGGGCGGCCGCGGCGGCCGGCTGGGACGTGGCCGTCAACTACGCCGCCGACGACGCGGCCGCCGCCCGGGTGGTCGCCGACGTGGAGGCCGCGGGGCGCAAGGCCGTCGCGCTGAAGGCCGACGTCTCGGACGCGGCGGCCGTCGTCCGCCTCTTCGACGACGCCGCACGCCTCGGCCCCCTGGGTGGCGTGGTGGTCAACGCCGGCATCACCGGCCGCATGGGCCGGGTCGACGACGACAACCTCGACGACGTCCGCGCCGTCATCGAGATCAACGTCTGGGGCGCCTACCTCACGGCGCGGGAGGCGGCGAAACGCCTTTCCACGCGCAACGGCGGGCCCGGCGGGGCCATCGTGACCACGGGCTCCGCCGCCTCCACCCTCGGCAGCCCGGGCGAGTTCGTCTGGTACGCGGCGTCCAAGGGCTGGGTCGACACGATGACGATCGGCCTCGCCAGGGAACTGGCGCGGGAGGGGGTGCGCGTGAACGGCGTCTCCCCCGGGCTGATCGACACCGAGATCCACGCGTCGAGCGGCGACGCGGGCCGGGCCGGGCGCCTCGCGCCTCTGGTTCCGATGGGCCGCGTGGGCGGGGCGGACGAGGTGGCGGACGCGATCGTCTGGCTTCTGTCCGACGGCGCGCGCTACGTGACGGGACAGGTGCTGCGGGTGTCGGGCGGACGCTGAGGGGAGGAACGGGCATGGCCAAGGTCATCATCACCTGCGCGATCACGGGCGGCATCCACACGCCGACCATGTCGCCCCACCTGCCGATCACGCCGGACGAGATCGCCAGGGAGGCGATCGCGGCCGCCGAGGCCGGCGCGTCCATCATCCATCTGCACGCCCGCGACCCCGTCGACGGCCGGCCGACGCCCGACCCCGCGGTCTTCATGCAGTTCCTGCCGCGCATCAAACAGCAGACCGACGCCGTGCTGAACATCACCACGGGCGGCGGTCTGAACATGAAGCTGGAGGAGCGGCTCGCCGCCCCGCTTCTGGCGAAGCCGGAGATGTGCTCGCTCAACATGGGCTCGATGAACTTCGGGCTGTTCCCGCTGGCCGACCGGTACCCCGAGTTCAAGCACGCGTGGGAGAAGCCGTATCTGGCGGGCACGGACGACTTCATCTTCCGCAACACGTTCAAGGACATCGCGAACATCCTGCGCGACCTCGGCGAGGCGCATGGCACGCGGTTCGAGTTCGAGTGCTACGACGTCGGCCATCTCTACAGCCTCGCCCACGTCCTCGAACGCGGGCTCGTGAAGCCGCCGCTCTTCGTGCAGACGATCTTCGGGATCCTGGGCGGGATCGGCGCGGACATCGACAACGTTCTGCACATGAAGCGCACGGCCGACCGCCTCTTCGGCGACGCCTTCCGCTGGTCGGTGCTGGCGGCGGGGCGCAACCAGATGCCGGTCGCGACCATGGCCGCGATCCTGGGCGGGAACGTGCGGGTGGGGCTGGAGGACAGCCTCTACATCGGCCGGGGGAGGCTCGCGACCTCCAACGCCGAGCAGGTGGCCAAGATCCGCCGGATCGTGGAGGAACTGGGCCTCGAGATCGCGACGCCGGCGGAGGCCCGGGCCATCCTCGACCTCAAGGGCGGGGACAAGGTAGGGTTCTGAGGGCGGTCGGATGGGGCGGAGATGGGCAAGGTGGAACGCACGATGGTGCCGGTCTCGCTCGATGCCGACATGGTGACCGAGGCGGGCCGTTTCGGCGTCGATCTGTCCGAGGTCGCCACGCGGGCGATCAAGGCCGAGATCGAACGCCAGCGCCTCGCCACGCTGCGGGAGCGGATCGACCGGACCATGGAATACTGGAACCGGATCGAGGCCGAAAGCGAGTTTCCGACGGTGGCGGACGAGTTCGGAACGATCTGATGGCGCAGTACGACGTCCACAGGAACC
>JBIJED010000289.1:0-4658 GCA_044343785.1 Azospirillales bacterium
CGGCGTGTCGGCCGTCTACGGGCCGGGGACGAACATCCCCGCGGCCGCGGCGGAGATCCTGGCGTTGCTGGGCGAGCGGTCGCGTCCGGCGGCGGCGGACTGAGGCCGTGGGATGTCCGCAGACCGCACCGCAGATCGCCGGGACCCCGATCGGGACCGCCGCCCGCCCCCCGATCCGAGGCTTGCCCGCCTCAAGAAGAGCATCGTCGGCGGGGAGGACCCCAAGGACGAGGTCTACCGCCGGCTGGCCGAGGCGTTGCGGGAGATCATGCGGCGGGAGCCACGTTGACCCTCACCCTCCCACCGCCTCCGGCGGCGGGTTCCTCCCTCTCCCGCGCCGCGGGAGAGGGACGATGAGGCCGGTCCCGTTCCGTCCCCTCTCCCGCGGCGCGGGAGAGGGACAGGGTGAGGGTGTCAGCAGCGCATGAGACGTCGTTTCGGCGGGGCTCCCCCGTCCGGGCCCACCAACGTGCCCCCCATCGGCGAGATGGCGGCCGTCCGGCGCCTTCTTCCTTATCTCTGGCCGGCCGGCGCGTGGGACCTTCGCGCGCGGGTCGTCCTCGCGCTCCTCTGCCTCGTGGTGGCCAAGCTCGCCATCGTCTCGGTGCCGATCTTCTACAAGGGTGCGGTCGACGCGCTGTCGGTCGGGACGGCCACGGCGCTGGCGCTGCCGATCGGGATGGTGCTGGCCTACGGGGCCGCGCGCACGCTCTCCCTCGCCTTCGCCGAACTGCGCGACGCGGTCTTCGCCAAGGTGGGCCAGCGGGCGATCCGGCAGGTGGCGCTGGAGGTCTTCCGCCATCTCCACGCGCTGTCGCTGCGCTTCCACCTCGAACGCCAGACGGGCGGCCTCACGCGCGCGATCGAGCGGGGCACCAAGGCGATCTCGACGCTCCTCAGCTACTCGCTCTTCTCGATCCTGCCGACCCTGTTCGAGATCCTGGTGGTCAGCGCGATCCTCTGGTGGCTCTACGACTGGCGGTTCGCGGTGGTCACGCTGGTCACCATCTCCTCCTACATCGTCTATACCTTCACCATCACCGAATGGCGCCTGCGCTTCCGGCGCGAGATGAACGACCTCGACAGCCGGGCGAACACCCGGGCGGTCGACAGCCTGCTGAACTACGAGACGGTCAAGTACTTCGGGAACGAGGAGCACGAGGCCCAGCGCTACGACCGGGCGCTCCAGCGCTACGAGGGGGCGGCGGTGCGCAGCCAGCAGTCGCTGTCGCTGCTGAACATCGGCCAGTCCTTCATCATCTCCACCGGCGTCGTGATCGTGATGCTGATGGCCGCGCAGGGCATCGTCGACGGGGAGCGCACGATCGGCGACTTCGTGCTGGTCAACACCTACATGCTCCAGCTCTACCAGCCGCTGAACTTCTTCGGGGTCGTCTACCGCGAGATCAAGCAGTCGCTGACCGACATGGAGACCCTGTTCGCCCTCATGTCGGTCAACCGCGAGGTGCAGGACCCGCCGGGCGCGCCCCCGCTTTCGGTGGGCGGCGGGGCGCTCGTCTTCGAGGACGTCCGCTTCGGCTACGACGAGCGCCGGCCGATCCTGAAGGGGATCAGCTTCACCGTGCCGCCGGGCGGCACGGTCGCGATCGTCGGCCCGTCGGGGGCGGGCAAGTCGACCATCGGGCGCCTGATGTTCCGCTTCTACGACGTGGACGGCGGTGCCATCCGCATCGACGGGCAGGACATCCGCGCGGTGACGCAGGCGAGCCTCAGGAAATCGATCGGCATCGTCCCGCAGGACACGGTGCTGTTCAACGACACCATCGCCTACAACATCGCCTATGGCCGGCCCGGCGCGGAGCCCGTGGAGGTGGAGCGCGCGGCGCGGCTGGCGGAACTGGGCGGGCTGATCGCACGCCTGCCGGACGGGGCCGAGACGATGGTGGGCGAGCGCGGTCTCAAGCTCTCGGGCGGGGAGAAGCAGCGCGTCGCCATCGCCCGCACCATCCTGAAGAACCCGCCCATCCTGCTCCTCGACGAGGCGACGAGTGCCCTCGACACCCACACCGAGCGGGAGATCCAGGGGAACCTGAAGGACGTGAGCCGCGGTCGCACGACGCTGGTCATCGCCCACCGGCTGTCGACCGTGATCGACGCCGACGAGATCCTGGTGCTCGACGACGGCCGCATCGTCGAGCGCGGTCGCCATCACGACCTTCTGCGCCACGACGGCGTCTATGCCGCGCTCTGGCGCCGCCAGCAGGAGGCCGCCCGGTCGGCGGCCATCGCCGACGGGGAGGCCCGGCCGGCGGGGTAGGCCCGAATCGCGGGTTCCCACCACCATCGCTGGCATTTCGGCCCGTCGTGTCGGAAAATGCCGCATGGGCCCGGCGAGGGACCCGGGTGCCGGCGCAGCGACGGACGGGCGGAAACGATGGACCACAAGATCGTCGAAACGGGAAGCGACCTCACGGTCGCCATGTCGGGCCGGTTCACCTTCGTCGACCGGGAGCCGTTCGGGAAGGTCGTGCAGCGCATCGGCCAGATGACCGGGGGCACCTGCGCCATCGACCTGTCGGGCGTCGAGTTCGTCGATTCGGCGGCGCTCGGCATGCTGCTCATGGCGCGCGACGCGGCCGGATCCCATGGCGCCCGCCTCGTCCTCCGCGGCCCGAAGGGCCATGTGAAGCGCGTCTTCGACATCGCGAAGTTCGACGCGCTGTTCGTGATCGAGCCCGCCGCGTGAGCGCGGTCGCGGCCAACCTCCACGGGGTGGGGGTCCAATCCGGCGTGCTCGCGGCGACGGCCGCGGCGGCCGGCGTCGGCGTGTCGCCGGCCGGGGTGGGTCCCGGCCCGCGCGACGTCGTCCTCTTCGCCTCCACCGACCGGGCCGGGCTGACGGAGCTGATCGTCCGCGGCTTCCACGGCCTCGTCGACGCGGCCGGCCGGGCGCCGGAGGCGGCGGTGCGGTCGGCGGTGTCGGCCACGGCGACGACGCTGTCGCTCGCCACCGCCACCGCCTGGTCGATCGACTGCGCCGCCCTCATCTGCGATGCGCTCGAGGGGCGCCGGATGATCACCGCCGAGAAGCGGGCCGACGTGGAACTCGCCCTGCACGAGGCGGTCGCCAACGCCGTCATCCACGGCAACCTCGCGATCGGCAGCTCGTTCGGGACCACGGCGGAGAGCTTCGACGCCTTCTGCGGGCGGGTGACCGAGCGGATGGCCGATCCCGCGCACGGGGCCCGTCGGATCACGATCGCGATCGTGCGGGAGGAGGGCCGGCTGGACCTCCGCGTGACGGACGAGGGGGCGGGCTACGACCCCGCGTCGCTCGTCGCCCGGGCCGAGGACGCGAAGAGCGGCCGGGGCCTGGAGATCATTCGGGCGATGGCCGGCGCGATGGCGGTCGAGGACGGCGGCCGGACCCTCGTCCTGAGCTTCGCGCCTTGACCGGGTCGGGTCCGCCGGAGGACGGCGCGCCCGACCTCGCCTCGGCCCGGGTGCTGATCGTCGATCCCAGCCGAAGCGCGCGCAGCATGCTGGAGCGCTACATGCGCTGGGCGGGCGTCGGGCAGGTGGACTTCGCCGGCGACGGCGAGGACGCGCTGCGCCGGGTGGAGCGGTTCCGCCCGGACGTCGTCTTCACCGAGGCGACGCTGCCCGGGCTCGACGGGCTCGCCATGTGCCGGCGCCTGCGCGTCGACGCCGCCTTCGGCGACGTGCCCGTCATCTTCCAGACCGAGATCGCGTCGGACCAGGGCCGCATCGCCTGCTTCGAGGCCGGGGCCTCGGACGTGATGGGCAAGCCGCTCGTCTACGCCGAGACGGTGTCGCGCCTGCGCCTGCACCTGGAGAAGCGGCGCATGGTGCAGGCGCTTCGCGACTTCCGCGCCCGGGTGGAGCAGGACCTCTTCTCCGCGCGGTCGATGCAGCTCTCCCTCGTTCCCGACGCTGCGCGCTTCGCCCCGCTGTGCCGGGAGCGGGGGCTCGACGTCGCCGCGGTGTTCGAGCCGTCGACCGAACTCGGCGGCGACTTCTGGTCGGTCTTCCCCCATCCGTGCGGCGGCGTCGGCGTGCTGGTGGCGGACTTCTCCGGCCACGGCATCCCGGCGGCGATCAACACCTTCCGCCTGCACACCCTGATCGAGAACAACCCGCCCGGCGACCGGGAGCCGGGGGCGTGGCTCGCCCGCCTCGGGGCCGACCTGAAGGATCTGCTGCGCCCGGGCCAGTTCGCGACCGCCTTCTATGGCGTGATCGACCCGGCGGCCCGCACCCTCGCCTGGGCGAGCGCCGGGCACCCCGGGCCGATCCTCGACGACGGGTCGACCGCGCGGTCGCTGGAGGGGTCCGGCCTCTTCCTCGGCATCGTGAAGGAGGCGACCTACGACACGCAGCGCATCGACCTGCCGGACGGCTGGGCGCTGCTCGCCTTCTCCGACGCGCTTCTGGAATCGCCCGACCGTTTCGGCCGGATGCTGGGCGAGGACGGGGCGGCGGCCCTGGTCCGGCAGGTCCGCGCCGGCGGCCCGGACCGGGCGCTCGACCGCCTCCTCGACCTCTTCCACGCGCCCGGCCGCCGCCCGCTGGACGACGACCTGACGCTGGTGTGGGTGTCGGCGGCGGGCTGAGGGGCGCGCCGGGACGTCCGCGGCGGCTCGCCCCTCTCCCTGTCCCTCTCCCCGGGGGGGAGA
>JBIJED010000471.1:0-3328 GCA_044343785.1 Azospirillales bacterium
GTTCTTTGCCAACTTTGGTACGTTCCTGGCCTTCATCGGCGTCTTCTTCGCGCCGATCTGCGCGATCCAGATCGTCGATTATTTGATCCTGCGCCGCCAGCGGATCAGCATCCGCGCTGTCTTTGTGGGCGGGCCAGGGACCGACTATCACTACTGGGGCGGGTTCAATCCGGCGGCCATCCTTGCCATGGTCGCGGGGTTTTTCACCTATCTCTACCTCCTAAATCCTGTCAGCTATGTATCCAACAGCCCCTATGACTATCTAACGGCATCCCTGCCGACGGCCTTGGTGTCCGGCGTGGTCTATGCGCTGATGACCCTCCTGGTGGTCAAGCCGGCAGGCAAGGGCGGGTACTGAAGCTTTGAGACGAGTAACGCTGTCCGGAGGAAGCTTCGGGCGGCGCCTTTGCGAGGAAACGGGCGGATGTCGGAACGGCTGGACGTGGTGGTTATCGGCGCGGGAGCGGCAGGTCTTGCCGCGGCACAAAGCCTAGCACGGGACGGACGCACCTTCGCTGTCCTGGAGGCGCAGGATCGTGTCGGCGGGCGGGTGCATTCCGTGCGGCTCGAGGATGGCCGCATCTACGAACGTGGCGGCCAGTTCTTTTCGCGCCACATGCATGAGCTGCTCGGGCTGGCCGAGCGCCATGGCTCCCGCCACCGCGTCGTCCGCGCCACGCCGGGCGGGCTGGCAATGATCGATGGTCAGGTCGTTCCATCCGAACCCGAGTTTCTTGAGCGTCATGTCTACGCCGCAATCGCGGCGGCTCCAGCCGATGCGGCCGACTCGCTGCTGGCCTTTATCGACAGCCTTGACCTGCCGGCGGTCGAGCGTGCGATGGCCATCTCTGGGGCCGAGGAAATCTGGTGCGGGCCCACGCAGGACATAGCCTTCCGGACGACAAAGCGGCAGTTTGACGAAGAGCCGAACGACTATCAGACACTTGAATACGCCATGGTCGAGGGCATTGGCCCGGTCCTGGACGCGGTGGCGGCAGAGCTTGCGCCGCACGTCCATCTGTCGACGCCCGTCCTTTGGGTCGACCGCGATGAAGCATATCCTCGCGCGCAAGCTTTTGGTTGCGGTTCCGCCGAAGGTGCTTGACCGGATCGACTGGCGCGCGGAGCAGGACCGCTGGATTGGTGCGCAGGCCGACTTGTTCTGTGGCGGTATGATGATCAAGGTAACCCTCCGCTATGATCACCCGTTCTGGCTGGACCGCGGGCTCGGCCTGATCGGGCAATTCATCGATCCCAAGGGAATGTCGGTTTTCGACAGTTCAGATGCCGCAGGCGGGTTCGACACCTTGACGGTGTTCATCGGCGGCAGCACCGCGCGCTCCTGGTCGCCGCTTCCCCCCGAAGAGCGTTGGTCCCTGATGATGGGCCATCTGGAGGCCATGCTCGGCCCGGACGTTCGAACCCCTCTGACAGTGATGGAAGCGGACTGGACGGGTCACCCCTGGTGTGGCGGAGGCTACAACAGCTGGCCAAGACCTTGGACCAATGTCGACCCGATCCGGCGCCTCCAAGATGCCCAGGATGGCATGACCTTCGCCGGGGCCGAGATCGCGCAGACCTACAGCGGATACGTCGAAGGTGCCCTGCGCTCCGGCCGTCTGGCGGCGACCCGGCTTTTTGGCACGGATGCGGACGAATAATCGCCACGGCGGTGGTGGATAGGCAAGGGCGACGAAGCGGTTAATCGCCTTGTTCAATGCCTCATTCACCTAAGGCGCATCAGCCGACGGATGCGCTTTCCGGATACGGCATTGCCCTCGTAGTGGATCGATCAATCAAATCTGGCCCCTGCACCTAACATCCAAGGCCAATTCAAGCGCACATATCCAAAACCACGCGCGGCTCTCGAAAGCGACAATCGTTGCGCGTCTCAGTTACTCTCGTTCGTTTTGGAACGTCCAAAAATACGAAAGCTCGCGAAGCCGACGATTTGAGTTTATGCGGACGTGCGGTGTCGCGGACGAACCCCGAATGGGAATGGATCGCGCGCGCCCGGTCGATGGCGTAGCTTCCACTACCGCCGACACTGGGACGCCTTCACCGGCGCCATCGCAGAGGCGCAGCGTCCACGATTACGAGACCGGCATGCCGGTCAGCCAGGGCGAACTGGTGCGCGATATGATGGAATGGTTTGCGGGCCGGGAGGATTTCTCTCCGCCGGATGAGAGGACGGTGCGGCGGAAGGTCTCGGCGATCCGGAGGGAGATGAAGTCGGCCTATTTCGGGGGGCCGCCCTTTCCGTCACTGGTTCTGACCTCACGCGCCAGCCCGAAATTGTCATTCGAAGTGGTCAGGTCTCTGCCATCGCTTCAGTGCCAGCCGGATCTGTTTTTCGATTTCAATGATGGCGAAAAAGGCGGCACCGATGGTGACGATCAGAATGCCGTCCATCAGCGGCACGGGCCGTGTGCCCAGCACCGCCTGCAGAGGCGGCAGATAGGTAACTGCGAATTGCGCGGCGGTGATGGCGATGACCACCGTCCAGACCACTTTGGTGCCGCGCGCCGCCGCCCAGGTCAGCGAGGTGCTGTGGATATTGCGGATGAAGAATAGGTGGAAGATCTCCAGTACAACCAGCATGTTCATTGCCATGGTCTGTGCTAGAGCGAGCGGATAGCCCTTGTTAGTGGCATAGGTGAAAACGCCGAAGACCGCCGCCACAAACAACAGCGCAACCAGCACCACATGCCAGACCAGTTCGCCGGACAGGATCGGCGCGTTTCGCGGGCGTGGCGGGCGGGCCATGGTGCCTGCCTCGGTCGGCTCGAAGGCGAGCGCAATCCCAAGGGTTATGCTGGTGATCAAGTTGATCCACAGTATCTGCACCGCCGTGATAGGCAGGGACAGGCCGAGAAGCAGGGCCAGAACCACCACCGTCGACTCTCCCGCGTTGGTGGGGAGCGTCCAGCTGATCACCTTCTTTAGGTTGTCATAGACGGTGCGCCCCTCGCGCACCGCTGCGGCGATAGAGGCGAAGTTGTCGTCGGCCAGCACCAGATCGGCGGCCTCCTTGGCGGCCTCGGACCCCTTCAGTCCCATGGCGATGCCCGCGTCGGCGCGCTTCAGCGCGGGGGCGTCGTTCACCCCGTCGCCGGTCATTGCGACGGACAGACCGTTGGCCTGCAGCGCGGTGACAAGTCGCAGCTTGTGTTCGGGGCTAGTGCGGGCAAAGATGTCCACGCTTGCCACCTCGAGTGCTAGTTGCGCATCGTCAAACCTGTCGAGATCGGTGCCGGTCAGCACGCGGTCGTGATTTTGCAGCCCGATCCGGGCCGCGATGGCGGCGGCGGTTCCGGCATGGTCGCCG
>JBIJED010000290.1:0-4648 GCA_044343785.1 Azospirillales bacterium
CGCACCGTTCAACCCCCGTCCCCGGTGGAACCGAATCCCCCCGCCCCGCGGTCGGTCCTCCGCGCGAAGTCGGCGACCACCCGGAACGTCGGGCGCACGATGGGCACGAAGGCCATCTGGGCGATGCGGTCGCCGGGCGCGACGACGATCGGGTCGGTTCCGGCCGGGTTCCGGTTCCATGCGCTGACCATGACCGGGCCCTGGTAGTCCGCGTCGATCAGCCCGACGAGGTTGCCCAGCACGAGCCCCTTGCCGTGCCCGAGGCCCGAGCGGGGGAGGAGGATCGCCGCCACGTGCGGGTCGGCGATCGACAGGGCGAAGCCCACCGGGATCAGGACCGGCGCCGTCGCGGGGAGGAGGGAGAGGGGCGCCTCCACGCAGGCGTGCAGGTCGACCGCGGCCGCCATGTCGGTGCGGTACCGCGGCAGGCCCCAGCCCTCCAGCCGCGGATCGAGGACGCGCAGTTCGATCGCGGGGGCGAAATCCACGCTCATCGCGGCCCCTCCGCCGGTCCGAGGGCGTCGACGATCGCGGCGACGAGGCGTTCGGCGACCGCGGCCTTGCTGGCCCGCGGCCAGTCCTCGACCGTGCCGTCGGCCCGGATCAGATGGACCTCGTTCTCGTCGCCGCCGAACGTGCCGGTGCCGGGCGACACGTCGTTGGCGACGATCCAGTCGCAGCCCTTGCGGGCGACCTTGGCCTTGGCATAGGCCACGACATCCCCGGTCTCGGCGGCGAAGCCCACGACGAGGCGCGGACGGTCGGGGCCGGCCCGCGCGATCGTGGCGAGGATGTCCGGGTTCTCCACCAGCCGCAGCGCCGGCGGGCCGCCGTCGCCCTTCTTGAGTTTAGCGTCGCCCGCCCCCTCCACCCGCCAGTCCGCGACCGCCGCCGCCATCACCGCCAGATCGGCCGGCAGGGCCGCCCGGCAGGCGTCCAGCATCCCGGCCGCCGTCTCCACCCGCACCGTCCGCACGCCCGGGGGATCGGGGATCGTCACCGGGCCGCAGACGAGGGTCACGGCCGCACCCGCCCGGGCGAGGGCCGCGGCCACCGCGTGCCCCTGCTTGCCCGACGACCGGTTGGCGAGGAAGCGGACGGGGTCGATCGGCTCGTGCGTCGGGCCGGACGTGACCAGTGCCCGCAGCCCCGCCAGCGGCCGCGGCCCGGCGGCGTCGGTCAGCATGTCGGCGAGCGCCGCCAGGATCTCCATCGGCTCGGCCATGCGGCCGGGCCCGAACTCCCCGCAGGCCATGGCCCCGTCGCCGGGGCCGACGCGCCGGACGCCCGCGGCTTCGAGGAAGGCGAGGTTCCGTCGTGTCGCCGGGTGGTGCCACATGCGGTGGTTCATCGCCGGCGCCACGAGGATCGGCTTGTCGGCGGCGAGCAGGGCGGTCGAGGCGAGGTCGTCGGCGTGCCCGTTCGCCATCTTGGCCAGGAGGTCGGCCGAGGCCGGCGCCACCACGATGGCGTCCGCCTCGCGCGAGAGGCGGATGTGGCGCATCTCCGCCTCGTCGGTCAGCGACCAGAGGCCGGTGTGGACCGGCCGCTCGGTCAATGCGGAGACCGACAGAGGGGTGACGAACTGCGCGCCCCCCTCGGTCAGGATCACCTGGAACGACAGGCCGCGCTCGCGGCCCCGCCGGATCAGGTCGAGGCACTTGTAGGCGGCGATGCCGCCGGCGATGACGAGGAGGATGCGCCGCCCCGAGAGGCGTGACAGGTCGGACACCGGGGGCCTCTCCGCGACGGCACGGGAACGCCCCGAAGGCTACCCGCCGCGCCGGGTCGCCGGCAAGGGCGCCACGGGGCGGCGTCGCTGCCGCGCGCCCACGTCGTCCGGACCGTCCGCCGTCGACAGGGTCCGCAGGTCGGGGGCGACCGCGTGGAAATCGACCGGGCGCGCGGGCGGCCGGGCCGGCGAGCGCGGCCCGAAGATCCGGCGGACGGCACCCGCGAGCGCCGTGCGGACGGCCGGATGGGCCACGAAGCCGGGCCGGTTGACGAGGAGCCGGAGAAGGTGCGCCCCCGCCTCCCGCACCGCACCCGCGCGCGCCGCCCGGAAGGCGAGATGCCACGCATGGTTCGCCCGTGCGCGGCGCACCGTGGCCCGGTCCACCCCGCCGGTGCGGGCGGCGTCGCGCAGCAGGGCGCCGTGGGTGCGCCACATCATCCGCCGGTCGTGCGACAGGCTGTCGGCCCGCTGGCGATGGCCGACCAGCACCTCCGGCACCACGCGGAACCGCCCGGCCCCGGCCAGGCGGAGGTAGAGGGCGTGGTCCTCGTTCCCGCGCAGGGTCTCGTCCCAGCCGCCCGCGGCCTCGACCGCGGACCGGCGCAGGAGCGGCGAGCTGCCCGGCCCCACGAAGTTGCCGAGAAGCAGGGCGTCGCGGACCATCCCCTCCCGCCGCCCGCCCGAGACGCGGTCCGGCATGGCGCGGCCCTCCGCGTCGACGGGGACGTACCAGCCGTAGACGCAGACCGTCTCCGGATCGTCGGCCCGGGCGAGCTGGCGTTCGATCTTGTCGCGCCGCCAGAGGTCGTCCGCGTCCAGCGGGGCGAGCCAGGCGCCGCGCGCGACGGCCAGCGCGCTGTTCCGTGCGGCCGACACGCCGCCGTTGGGCCGGCGGATCAGGCGGATGCGCGGGTCGGCCGCCGCGAACTCCGCGACGATCGAGGCGGTCTCGTCGGTCGAGCCGTCGTCGACGACGAGGATCTCGATCTCCGGCCAGGTCTGGCCGGTCGCGGTGCCCAGGGCGGCGGCGATGGTGCCGGCGGCGTTGTGGGCGGGAACGAGGACGGAGACGAGCGGGCCGGTGACGACCGTCATGGGCCCCCGTTCGGGATTCGGGCGTGCGGGCTCTGGATGCATGGCCATGCCAACACCCGCCGGACCGGCCCGCCTCCAAGGGCCGGCGCGGTACCCCGCCCGGTCACCCGTTCGGGACGGCCTCCTCCGCGGCGTCCGGCTCGGCGAGGCGGGCGCGCACCACCCGGTTCCGCCCGGTGCTCTTCGCCTCCCGCATGGCCGTCTCCGCGCCCAGCAGAAGGTCGTCGACCGAGAGGCCCTTCACCGCCTCGATCACGCCGAAGGACATCGTCATGCGTCCGACGTGCCCGCTCGGCAGGGCGACGGGGGTCGCGACCACCTCCTGGCGCATCCGCTCGGCCCGGCGGGCCGCGTCGGCGAGACGGACGCCGCGCAGACAGACGAGGATCGCGTCGTCGCCCGCGCGATAACCCTCGTCGTCGGGGCCCAGGTGCCGGCCGAGCGCCAGCGCCGCCGCGCGCAGGATCCTGTCGCCGCCCGCCTGGCCGTGCCGGCCGTTCAGCTTTCGCATCCGGTCGACGTCGCCGATGACGATGGAGAAGGTCTCGCCGTCGCGCTCGAGGGCGCCGAGGAGCGCCACCATGTCCTCCCGAAGCCCGAATCGCGAACGCAGGCCCGTCTGCGGGTCGATGCCGTAGAGGCCCAGCGACAGCGCGCGCTCCAGCCGCCGCATCTGCGCGATCATCTCGTCGAAGCGGGTCGTCGCCTGGGCGAACTCGCCCTCGCGCGGCGGGCGGCCCGACCCGGCGTGCAGCGACAGCGCGAGCGCCCGGGCGTGGACGTCGGCGTGCAGCGCCGCCACGCGCTCCACCGCGGGCTGGTCCGCGATGGGATGGCGGTCGGGTGCCTGCGCCCACTCGACGAAACCGTCCGGCGGCGAGGCCTTGGGCGAGGTGGCCGGGAAGAAGAGCGATCGCACCCAGCGCCCGTACCAGTCGAGATGGGTGTCGATCAGGCCGGAGAGACGTTCGAGCGTGGCGCGCAGGTCGGGCGGGACGTCTGTCATGGGGTCTGGAAGCGGCGGGAACGGGCCGACGATAGTCGAAATCCTCGCCGACGGCACGGGATCATCTCAGCCGGGCGGGTTCAGCAGGAGCACGATCGCGGCGACGAGCATGACCACGCCCGCCACCTCCGCCTTCGTCGGCCGTTCCCGGAACCAGAGGACCGACATCGCGAAGGTGAAGAGGAGTTCGACGAGGCCCAGCGTGCGGACGATCGCGACGGTCTGGATCGTCATCGCCGTGAACCAGCAGGCCGACCCGGCGACCCCGGCGATGCCGGCCGCGAGCGAGGGCCGCCAGGCCGCGCGAAGGCGGGCGAACTGGTCGCGCTCCCGTGCCCAGAGCCAGGCCGCCATCACGACCGTCTGGATCGCCGTCGCCCAGGCCAGCGCATAGGCCGCGGAGACGAGGAAATCAGGGTGGCCGAGGCCGGTGGAGGCGGCGCGGAACCCCACCGCCGACACCCCGAACAGCGAGCCGGAGACGAGGCCGAGCAGGGCCGTCCGCTCGCCGATCCCGCCCAGGAGGGCGGCCAGCGGCCGGTCGCTCTTCTTCATGGAGGTGACCATGACGCCGAACGTGCCGATCACGATCGCGAGAACGGCCCACGCCGTCAGCGCGTCGCCCAGCACGACGAAGCCGAAGACCGCGGTCAGGATGATCTCGGCCTTGGAGAAGGCGACCCCGACCGCGACGTTGCGCAGCGTGACGACGTGCAGGAGCAGCGCGGTCGCCAGGATCTGGCCGACGGCACCGACCGCGACGACGAGGAAGAAGTCGAGGTCGGGCTGCGGCATCGGCACGCCGCGCCCGA
>JBIJED010000291.1:0-4643 GCA_044343785.1 Azospirillales bacterium
GCATCTCGTTCGGCGTCGTCACCTCCACCATGCTGCTGCACGAGATGCCGCCGCCCGTCATCAAGGACACGCTGCGGGAGGCGTGGCGGGTGCTGGAGCCCGGCGGCTGGATGGTCCACCTCGACTTCCTGCCGCCCGACGACGAGTTCCTGACCTGGATGCACTACGGCCACGGGCGCCGCAACAACGAGCCCTTCATGGAGCCGCTGGCCCGGATGGGCATCGACGGGGAGATGGCGCGCATCGGCTTCACCGACGTGGAGATCATTCCCTTCGAGGAGATGACGGGGGCGCTGGCGCTTCAGGGCAGGAAGTGGCGCTTCCCGTGGACCGTCATCGCCGCGCGGAAGCCGGCGTGATGGACGCCACCGCCTGGAGCCCGCACGACCGGCGCCTGTCGGCGTGCGGGGCCGTGGTGCTGATCGTCTACACGGTGCCGGCCTCGGCGGCCGAACGGGGCTACGAGGCGTGGCTCGCGGCCGAGGACAATCCGTTCTTCAATTCGATCCCCGGCATCGTCCACTACGCCAACTGGAAGATCGACCGGGTCCGGACCGGCGCGGCGCCGCTGTGGACCCATTTCGACTTCCAGGGTCTCGGCGGGCGGCACGATCTGGAGCGGGTGTGGTTCTCCCCGGACCTCGACCGCTTCCGCAAGGGCTGGATCGCCAAGTGGGGCTACGGGAGGCCGGACGTGCCGCCGGTGTTCGGCCACGCCTCCGTGATGGAGCCGGTGCGGATCGCCGAGGGCTCCCCGCCGTCGCCGTCGGTCGTGTCGTTCGGGACGGGCGAGCCGCCGGCCGACGCGCCGACCGTCTGGCGGGTGGCGGAGACGGTGCGCAAGCACTTCTCCATCGGACCCGCGCCCGACGGCCGGTCGTGGGTGGAGCCGCGGTCGGTCAACGACCCGCTCGGCTTCGCCTGGGTGGCCGTCGGCCCCGCGCCGGCGGCCGGTGCCGCGCTGGTCGCGGAGGCGTCGCTGATCGCGGCGCCGACGGACCCGGCCGAGCGGTGCCTGACGTTCCTGCGGGTGATGGAGGAGCGGGACCTCGACCGCGCGCGGACGTTCGACGCGCCGGGCTTCCGGATGGTCTTCCCCGGGGGGCGGCGCCTCGACGACCTGTCGGACCTCGTCCGCTGGGCGGGCACCCGGTATCGCTGGGTGAAGAAGCGGTTCGACGCGGTCGACCGCGGGCCGGGGTTCGTGTTCGTCTCCGGCACGCTCTACGGCGAATGGCCGGACGGCACGCCCTTCGAGGGCATCCGCTTCGTCGACCGCTTCGCGATGACGCCCGACGGCCGGATCGCGGAACAGGACGTGTGGAACGATCTGGGCGAGGCGATCCTGGCGCGGGGGGCCTAGCCCTCGCCCATCGACCGCTGTTCGCGGTCGATCTCTCCCGCGCCGCGGGAGAGGGGACGGAACGTCGCCTGCTTTCCCCTCTCCCGCTGCGAAGCCGTGGGAGGGTGAGGGCCCGGCGACGGCACGGTCCCCGTCAAGGCGATCGCGACAGCGCCGCCACGTCCGCGTCGGTGAAACGGTAGGCGGTCGAACAGAACTCGCAGGTGGCGGTGATCACGCCGTCCACCTTCATGTGCTCGACGTCCTCGGCCGGCAGGGTCCGCAGCACCGTCTCCACCCGGTCGCGCGAGCAGCGGCAGGCGTGGCGGACGCGGACGGGCGCGAAGGCGCGCACGCCCTCCTCGTGGAACAGGCGGAACAGGAGCGTGTGGGCGGTCAGCTGCGGATCCACCAGCTCGTCCGCCGTCACCGTCCCCATGAGCACCATCGAGCGCTGCCAGTCGTCCGCCTCGACCGTCGCGGACGCCAGGTTCGCCGCCCCCTCGGCCAGCCGCTGGAGCATCAGCGCGCCCGCCCGCCAGTGCGCGCCGACCCGCCGCGCGGTGACCGACAGGCCGGTCACGAGCTGTTCGGACTGGCGGAAATAGTGCTGCGCGCACTCGGCCAGCGTCGTGCCGAGAAGCTCGACGATGCCCTGGTAGCGCTCGGTGTGCTCGCCCTGGTCGACCGTGAAGGCGAGATAGCCCCTGCCCAGCAGGGTGGGCAGGTCGGCGTCCTCGCCGACGCCGGCGACGCGCGCGCGGTCGAACTGGGCGTAGCCGCGGACGTCGCCGGCCGAGGTGACGTCGGCGACGATCATCCCGACCGGGCCGTCGCCCTTGGTCTGGAGGGTGAAGATGCCGTCGTACTTCAGCGCACCCGCGAGCGCACCGGCCAGCGCCAGCGCCTCGGACAGGAGGCGGGCGACGGGGGCGGGGTAGTCGTGCTTGCCGAAGATCTCGTCCAGCGAGGCGCCGAGGCGGACGAGCCGCCCCCGGAAGGCGGTCGTCTCGAGCTGGAAGGGTTGGATCAGGTCGTCGTCAAGGGCGATGTGATAGGTCGTCGCGGTCACGGTCCCATGCACCAGGTCAGGATGCCCTTCTGCGCGTGCAGACGGTTCTCCGCCTCGTCCCAGACGACGCTCTGCGGTCCGTCGATCACGCCGGCGGTCACCTCCTCGCCCCGATGGGCGGGCAGGCAATGCATGAAGATGGCGTCCGGACGGGCCAGCTTCATCAGCCGCTCGTCCACGCGGAAGGGGGCGAGCAGATTGTGTCGCGACCCCGCGTCGGACTGGTTCATCGACACCCAGGTGTCGGTGACCACGCAATGCGCCCCCGCCACCGCCGCGAGCGGGTCGGTGGTGACCGAGACCGCCCCGCCGCGCTCCCGCGCCCAGCGGATGAGGTCGGCGGGCGGCTGCAGCCCTTCGGGACAGGCGAGGCGAAGCTCGAACCCGAACTGCACCGCCGCCTGCACCCAGCTCTCGGCGACGTTGTTGCCGTCGCCGGACCAGGCGACGACCTTGCCGGCGATCGGGCCGCTGTGCTCCTCGAACGTCAGCACGTCGGCCATCAGCTGGCAGGGGTGGGAGCGGTCGGTCAGGCCGTTGATGACCGGCACCGTCGCGTGCTCGGCCATTTCCGCCAGCCGGCCTGCGTCGTCGGTGCGGATCATGATCGCGTCGACGTAGCGGGACAGCACGCGGGCGGTGTCGGCCATGGTCTCGCCGCGGCTCGACTGCATGTCGGCCTTGGTGAGAACGACGACGTCGCCGCCCAGCTGCTTCATCCCCACCTCGAACGAGACGCGGGTGCGGGTCGACGGCTTCTCGAAGATGAGCGCGAGCGTGCGGCCGGCGAGCGGGCGCGACGGGTCGCGGCCGGACTTCAGTTCCGCCTTCAGCGTCGAGGCGCGGTCGAGGATGCCGCGCAGGGTTCCCGCGTCGAACCGGTCGAGGTCGAGGAAATGCCGCGCGTGCGTCACGGGGCGAGATCCCGGCAGGCGGCGTCGAGCACCCGGATCGCCTCGTCGACGTGGCCCTCGTCGATGATCAGCGGCGGCAGCAGGCGCACGACGTTGTCGGCCGCCCCCACCGTCAGCATGCCGTGGGCGCGCGCCCGGTCGACGAGGCCGCCCGCGGGCACCACGCACTTCAGGCCGAGCATCAGCCCCTCGCCCCGCGCCTCGGCCAGCACCTCGGGATGACGGGCGACGAGGTCGGCGAGGCGGCCCTTCAGCAGGGCGCCCATCGCGACGACCCGGTCGAGGAACCCGGGCGCCAGCACGACGTCCAGCACCGCGTTGCCGCAGGCCGTCGCCAGCGGGTTGCCGCCGTAGGTCGACCCGTGGGTCCCCGCCACCATGCCGACGGCCGCCTTTTCGGTGGCGAGGCAGGCGCCCAGCGGGAAGCCGTTGCCGATGGCCTTGGCCACGCTCATCACATCCGGCTCGATCCCCGCCCACTCGTAGGCCCAGAGCCTGCCGGTGCGGCCCATGCCACACTGGATCTCGTCGAGATAGAGGAGGAGGCCGAACTCGTCGCAGATCTCGCGCACGGCGCGCAGATAGTCGAGCGACGCCGGCCGGATGCCGCCCTCGCCCTGGATCGTCTCGATGTTGACGGCCGCCGTCTCGGGCGTGATCGCCGCGCGCAGCTCGTTCAGGTTCCCGAAGGCCACCTGGTCGAAGCCGTCGATCAGCGGGCCGAAGCCCTTGACCATCTTCTCGGACTTCGCCGCGGCGATGGCGGTCATCGTGCGCCCGTGGAAGGCGCCGTCGGCGACGATGATGCGGAACTTCTCGGGGTGGCCGGTCTCGTAGTGGTGCTTGCGGACCACCTTCACCCCGCACTCCCACGCCTCGACGCCGGAGTTGGTGAAGAAGACCGTGTCGGCGAAGCTCGTGTCGATCAGCCGCTGCGCCAGCCGCTCCGCCTCGCCGATGCGGTAGAGGTTGGAGGTGTGCCAGAGCTTCTTCGCCTGCTCGATCAGCTTTTCCACCATGTAGGGGTGGACGTGGCCCAGCGCGTTGACCGCGATGCCCGCCGTGAAGTCCAGATGGCGTCGCCCGTCGGTGTCGAAGATCCACGCGCCTTCGCCGCGTTCGAACACGACGTCGACGCGGGCGTAGGTGGGCATGACGGCGGTGATCACGGGCTTTCCTCCGGGACGGCGCCGGTCGGGCGGACGGATCGCCGCCCACCCCCGGAAAGCTGTGGAATATCAGGGCTCCGCAAGAAGGTGTCAACGCCCGCACCGGATCCGGCAGCGCTTGCCGGGCATGTTGTGCCGGACGGGGC
>JBIJED010000292.1:0-4633 GCA_044343785.1 Azospirillales bacterium
GCTTGCGATCCGCGACGCGATGCCGCGGAACGGCAGCCCGTGGGACGGCAGGACCAGCGTGTCCGCCGGCAGGGTCGCGAAGGAGCCGAGGCTCTCCACGAAGTCGCCGAGCGGATCGGCGTCCGGCTCCTGCGGCCAGACGCTGACATTCGGCGTGATCGTGGGCAGGATCTGGTCCGCCGCGATCAGGATCCGGTCGTCCCCGTCGAACAGGCAGACCATTTCGGGCGCATGGCCCCGGCCGATCATGACCGTCCAGCGGCGCCGTCCGACCGGCAGGGTGTCGCCGCCGCGGACGCGGGCGAAGCGGTCCGGGGGCGGGGACAGGTTCGGCCGATACGGGTTCCCGCGGCCGGCCATCCGGTCGCCCAACGCCGCCGGAAGGTCCAGACGATGCGCCCACCGCCGGGTCTCGTCCGTCACCTCCGCGTCGCCGGTGCCCCAGAGGGTCCGGCACTGGAGATACTCGGTCCGGGCCATCAGCAGCGGCGCGTCCCATCGCCCGCACAGCCAGCCGGCCGCACCCACGTGATCGGGGTGGAAATGGGTCACCAGGACCCGTGTCACCGGCCTGCCGTCGAGGACCGTGCCCGCAAGCGCGTCCCAGGCGGCATGAACCGTCGGCCCGTTCAGCCCCGCATCGACCGCGAGCCAGCCGTCGCCGTCCGCCAGGAGCCAGAGGTTCACGTGATCGAGCGCGAACGGCAGGCGCATCCGTGTCCAGAACAGGCCGTCGGCCACGGGGACGGCGGCCCCTTCGGCCGGCGGGTCGGCCCAGGGGTGGTGGAGATCGGGGTTCGGGACGGCCATGCACACCGGTTCGGAAAGGGCCCGGAACCCTATCCCAGCGGAGAGACGTTGGCGACGGTCGCGCGCCCCGCCTGCCGCAGGGCCGCGAGCACCACCGCGTGCAGGGCGGCGCCGGCCGGATCGGTACCGGCCGCAACCGCGTCCTCCCCACCGCCGTCCCAGCCCGTGGCCTCCGCCGCGCGGCGGATGGTCCAAAGGGGGCGTGCGTCGTCGCGCGGCATCCATGCCGTGGCGGAAACCGCGCCGACGACCACGACCGCCACGTCGGGATGGAGAAGGAGGAGGTCGGCGGCGTTCTCGGCGGTGCGCGCGAACAACAGCTGCACCGGCCGGTGATCGACGCGCAGGCCGCGCAGCGCAAGGTGGCAACAGGCGTGCGTCGCGGCGTCCGCGTCGACGACCAGCACCCGGGCGACCTGTCCGGTCCGGCCGCTGTCGGCCGGGGCCGGTCGCATGCGTTTGGGTGCCATCTCCGAACCTCCCGCCGGCGGCGATGAGGGTCCGACCGGGCACCGCCATCCTCGCGAACCCGACGTCCCGAACGCAAAGCTCCATACGGAGGCGCCGTCACCGCCTTTGGAAGGTGGCGGGCGGTCGTCCGGTCGTGTCCGCCACCAGGCCCCAGCGGTGCGCCAGCAGCGCCGCCTGCGTCCGGTTGGGCACCGCGAGTTTCCGCAGCAGGCTCTTGCAGTGCATCTTCACCGTGGACTCCGAGATGCAGAGGCGCTGCGCGATCCGTCGGTTCCCGTCGCCCTCGGCGAGCAGGCGCAGGATGTCCCGCTCCCGCGAGGTCAGCCCCTCGCCCGATCCGCTCCGGAGACCGCCGGCCGCACCCCGGTCGGGCGACGGCCGGACCGGGGCCAGCCGACGCGGCAGGACCGCCATGTCGAGCGCGAGGAGCGAGAGCGCGGCGACGAGAGCCTCGGCCGACAGCGCCTTGGCGAGGACGGCGTCCGGCGCGAGGTCGCGGGCCGCCGCCTCGCCCACGTCGCCGAACAGCGCGATGCGCACGTCCGGCACCTGCGCCCGCAGGCGTCGCAGCCCATCCGCATCGACCGCCGAGACGTCGGCCAGGACGATGTCCGGCATCGTCTCGCCGGTCGCGCGGGCGAGTGCCACCGTCACGTCGGGACAGACCGCCACCACCCGGAAGCCGGAGCCCGCCGCGAGGCGGCCGAGCGCATCGCTGAACAGGCGGTCATCGTCGATGATCAGAATCGAGTTGTGCAAGTGTTCGCCTCGTCGCGTCAACGGGGGCCGCGAAAGGGGTAAGGACCGGATCGTTCGATCCGTTTCAGGACGAAGTCACGTCGGGGCCCGATTGATCCATCGGGGGTGACCGAATTTGGTCACAGTGGATGGTTAACAAATGGTTGTCGGAGAGATGCTACCGGCTGCTATATGTCGATTGACGCATGGCGGGATCGGACCATGTCCGGCGGCGCCGTCCTTCACCCGAACCGAATGGGGGCAAGCGTGACCCTTCCGCAGCGAACCATGATGGCGTCCGGGGCCCCGGAGATCAGTCCCGCCCGTGCCCCCGCGGTGCGGTCGGGGACGACGCGCAAGCTGGTGGTGGTGGATCCGCACGCGCTCGTCCGCCGCGGCTTCGCCCTTTCCCTGGGCATGCTTCATCCCGAGGCGCAGATCATCGAGGCGGCCTCGCCCGACGAGGCGGTCGGGCTGGCCGAGCAACACGGCGACCTCGGCCTCGTGCTGATGGACGTGGACAGCGACGCGGGCGTCGAGACGCTCCGCGCCCTGGTCGAGGCCCTCGAGCCCGTCCCGGTGATCGCCGTTTCGGCGTCCGAGGAGCCGGCGCACATCGTCGCCTGCGTGACCGCCGGGGCCCGCGGCTACGTGCTGAAGGCGAGCCCGTCGGACGTCCTCGAGCACGTCGTCTCGCTCGTCCTCGCCGATCCCGGCTATCTGCCGCTCCCGCGGATCGCGATGGCCCGCAGCGCGCAGCGGGCCCCGGCCGAGACCGGGGCGACGGGCGACATCGAGCGGCAGCTGACGGAGCGCCAGCGCGACGTGTTCCGCCTTCTCCAGCTCGGATACTCCAACAAGGAGATCGCCCGCGACCTGGGCGTTCTGGAAGGAACGGTGAAGGTCCACGTCCGGGCGATCATGCAGAAGCTCGGGGTGCGGAACCGCACGCAGGTCGCCGTCCTCGCCGTGCGGGGCGTGACCTCGGACTGACCGCGCCCCCGCCCCGCGAGGGGCTGGCCAGCGTCGGCGGCGGCGGCTATAGGACGGACGGTCCTCAACCTCCGGAGCGTCCCGTCCCATGTCCCCGTCCCGGCACGTCGACGCCGCCCGCCTCTGGCGGCGCCACATGGAGATGGCGGCGATCGGCGCGCTGTCGCACGGCGGCGTCAACCGGCCCGCGCTGTCGCCGCTCGACGCCGACGCCCGGCGCCGGCTGGTCGGCTGGGGGCGCGGCATCGGGCTGGAGCCGTTCCAGGACGCGATGGGCAACCTCTTCCTGCGCCGGGCGGCAGACGAGCCGGGGGCGACGCCCGTCCTGACCGGCTCGCACCTCGACACGCAGCCGACCGGCGGCAAGTTCGACGGTACATACGGCGTCCTGGCCGGGCTCGAGGCGATCGAGGCGATGAACGACGCCGGGCGCCGGACACGCCGGCCGATCGTCCTCGTCGCCTGGACCAACGAGGAGGGCGCGCGGTTCCAGCCGGGTTGCGCCGGTTCCGCCGCCTTCGCCGGCCACGCGCCGATGGACCGGCTCCTGGCTGCGGTCGACCGCGCGGGCGTGAGCGTCGCGACGGCCCTGTCGGACGTGCTGGCGAGCCAGCCGGACCTGCCCGTCCTGCCGCCCGGCTTTCCGGTCCACGCCTATGTCGAGGCGCACATCGAGCAGGGGCCGCGGCTGGAGAACGAGGGGCGCACGATCGGCGTGGTCACCGGCATCCAGGGCGCGCGCTGGTTCGCGGTCGAGGTCGGCGGGGTGGAGGCGCACGCGGGCACCACGCCGATGGCGGTGCGCCGCGACGCCCTCTGGGGGGCCGTCGACATGGTCCGCGCGCTCCGCGATCTGATGCACGACCCCGCCGACGTCGTGCGCTTCAACGTCGGCCGGTTCGAGGTCGGCCCCGGATCGCCCAACACGGTGCCCGGGCGCGTGTTCTTCACCATCGACTTCCGCCACCCGGACGCCGCGACGCTGGTCCGCCTCGGCGACGCGGTCGCCGCGGTCTGCCGGCGGGAGGCGGAGGCGTGCGGGGTGACCGTCGCCGTGACGGAGACGTCGAACACCCCGCCCGTCGCGTTCGATGCGGGCGTGGTGGCGCGCATCGCGGAGGCGGCCGACCGGCTCGGCCTGCCGCGCCTCGTGATGCCGTCCGGCGCCGGGCACGACGCGCGGCACCTCGCAGCACTCTGTCCGACGGGGATGATCTTCGTGCCGTGCGAGAAGGGCATCAGCCACAACGAGGCGGAGAACGCGACGCCGGACGACCTCGCCGCGGGCACGAAGGTGCTCGCCGACGTGCTGGCCGACCTCGCCGACGACTGACCGCCCGGCGCGGTCAGTCGAACAGCTTGTCGATGTCCGACTGGCTGATGGTGGCGCCCGCGTTCTCGGGCCCGAAGAGTTCGAGCCCGTCGTCCTTCCTGACCAGCGACTGCGGCAGGGGAAGTGCCTCGAACGCCGCGCGGTCCCAGAGGCCCGTCATCGCGTCGATGCGCGCCTCCACGAAGTCGAGCACCTGGACGACGCGGTTGATGCGCTGGCCCGTCAGATCCTGAAAGTTGCACGCCTCGTAGATCGCGGTGATCCGGGCCGCCATCTCGTCGAGAATTT
>JBIJED010000294.1:0-4632 GCA_044343785.1 Azospirillales bacterium
GGAGGCCGCCGAACACGGCCGTGGCGAGGAGTGCCGCCGACTGGAGCGCCGGGATCAGGCTGGCCGACGGCCCCGCGATGCCGACGGCGATCCAGGTGAGGGTGAGGGCGAACACCTCGTCGCCCATCGCCGCCCCGGCGAGCCCGCCCCACAGACGCGCGATGGCCGGGCGGCGGAGGGGGGCGGTGACGAGCCTGGCGGGGCGGGATGGAACGCGGCGGGGCTGACGTCGCCCACCGTCGCGCGTCCGCGCCGCGGGGGCCAGCGCCGCGGCGCCCGAAACCCATGCGCCGGGCGCAACCCGGATGGCCGCCGAACCTTCCGTTTCCGACAGGGATCATGATTCTTACTGAAGGTGAACAGGAAAAGATTTAATAAGGTTCTGCTCGTCCTGGCGATGCTGAAGGTTCTGCGATGCGACGGGAGGATCTTGCACCGACCGTCCGGGGATTGCTGGTGCGATACCCGGCGCCCTATGCGAACCATTTCGGCGTCGTCCCGGCCCCGCCGCCACGGTCGGGTGTCGACATCCGGCCGGTGCTCGACCGACTGCAGGCGGCTTCCCATGCGATGGGGCGTCTGGACGCCCTCGCTCGGACGCTCCCCGATCCGTGGTCGGCGAGTCGCATGCTCCATCGCCAGGAGGCGATCAAGAGTTCGGCGATCGAAGGAACCTGGAGCACCCTGGACGATCTCCTGACGCAAGAGGCGACGAGCGAGGGTCCGCCCACCGGAGCCGTCGCCCAGGTCCGGGACTATGCCGCCGCGTTGGAGGCCCTTCTGCCCCGGGCGCGCGCCGAGGGGCCGGCGATCTTCGACCGAGACCTGATCGGCCGTCTGCACGAACAGGTCGTGCGCAGCGACCCCGACTATCCGGACCCGCCGGGAGCCCTTCGGTCGACGGTCGTCTGGATCGGCGGTGGCGGGAACATCGCCTACTCCACCTACAATCCCACCCCGCCGGCCGACGTGCCCCGGTGCCTCGACGACTGCCTTGCCTACATGCGTGGGGACGATCCGGATCCGGCGCCGCCGTCGCTTCTCGTCCGGATGGCGGTGGCGCACGCGCATTTCGAGGCCGTCCATCCGTTCCGCGACGGCAACGGCAGGGTCGGTCGGCTTCTGCTGCCGCTCATGATGGCGGCGGAAGGGGCCATCCCGATCCAGTTCTCGCCCTTCATCGAGGCCCACAAAGACCGATACCACGACGCCCTCAAGGCAGCGCAGAAGCGACTCGACTGGGCGGTGATGGTCGGGTTCCTGGCGGACGCGGTGGTGGCGAGCACGGCGGAGATCCTGGCGACCCAGGAGGCGTTGGCGACGTTGCGTCTCCGTTGGATGGGAAGGCGTGTCTTCCGGGCGGGCTCCGCCGCGCGGCGCGTGCTCGACCTCCTGCCGCACCACCCGGTCGTGACGGTCGATGGACTGGCGCGGTTGCTGGACGTGAGCTTCCCGGCGGCGGCGACCGCCGTCCGCCAATTGGGCGAAGCCGGCATTCTGGTGGAACGGACGGGTGGTCGGCGCAACCGCGTGTTCGCCGCGTCGGAGGTGCTGTCGCTGCTCGACCGCCCCTTCGGCGAGGCGCCGGTGCTTCCGCCGGAATGATGGATCGGGCACTCGCAAGGGTCGTCTCGGGCGTCGCCCACGCCTGCGGTCGAGCGGGCGATTCCGGCCGGCAGGTGCGGTTCTTCTGTTGCCCGGCCTGCGGCGCGATCTTCCCCCCTCAGTGCAGCCTCAGTTC
Source organism: Azospirillales bacterium (assembly GCA_044343785.1). Lineage (GTDB taxonomy): Bacteria > Pseudomonadota > Alphaproteobacteria > Azospirillales > Azospirillaceae > CANGXM01. The sequence goes on from JBIJED010000294.1 coordinate 1,742, forward strand.
CGCCCCCACCATCCGGAACTCGGCCGCGGTGATCAGCCCGGCCGACGTCACCTTGACCGAGTGGAGCTTGCCGTCCAGCCGGTGCGCCCAGAAGTCGAGGAACTTGTGGAGCACCGGGAAGCGGGGGGCGAGGTCCATGTCCTGCCAGACGAAGCTCTGCAGGAGGGCCGGGTGGTCGGGCAGGTGATAGAGGATCTCGGCCGTGGTGAGGCGATAGCTCCGAAGCTGCGATGCGAGATCGGCCATTCCGTTCTCCGTCGGTCGTCACCATCTGACGGTCGGCAGCCGCGACGGCAGCCCCGTCATGGGCGGAAGTGTGCCGCCTGCCACGATCGACGAACAAGACCATTCCACTTTCGTGACAGAGAGTTGGCACTCTCTTGGCCGATCTGCTGCCAGAACCCTTGATCCTGTGCCGATGATCGGCTATCTCGCTGGCACTCCTCGGCAGGGAGTGCTAGCGGCAGTTTCCGCCGCGGGCACCACCGTCCGGGGCCAACGGTTTTTTCAAGTTCCCTCAGGAGGGCACCATGCGTTTCCGTCCGCTCCACGACCGGGTCGTGGTCAAGCGCGTCGAGCAAGAGACCAAGACCGCCGGCGGCATCATCATCCCCGACACCGCCAAGGAAAAGCCGATGGAAGGCGAGATCGTCGCCGTCGGCCCCGGCGCCCGTGACGAGAGCGGCAAGATCGTCGCCCTCGACGTGAAGGCCGGCGACCGGATCCTGTTCGGCAAGTGGTCGGGCACGGAAGTGAAGATCGATGGGGTCGAGTACCTCATCATGAAGGAAAGCGACATCATGGGCGTGATCCAGGCCGCCTGACCGGCGCCGGCTCCGTCCTGATCCCTCAACTACACGAAGGAATCGTCCCATGGCTGCCAAGGACGTGAAGTTCTCCGTCGACGCGCGCACCAAGATGCTGCGCGGCGTCGACATCCTCGCCGACGCGGTGAAGGTGACCCTCGGGCCGAAGGGCCGGAACGTGGTCATCGAGAAGTCGTTCGGCGCGCCGCGGATCACCAAGGACGGCGTGACCGTCGCCAAGGAGATCGAGCTGGCCGACAGGTTCGAGAACATGGGCGCGCAGATGGTGCGCGAAGTGGCCTCGAAGACCAACGACCTCGCCGGCGACGGCACCACGACCGCGACGGTGCTGGCCCAGGCCATCGTCCGCGAGGGCGTGAAGTCGGTCGCGGCCGGCATGAACCCGATGGACCTGAAGCGCGGCATCGACATGGCCGTCGAGGCCGTCGTGACCCACGTGAAGGGTCAGGCCCGCAAGGTCTCCACCAACGACGAGGTGGCACAGGTCGGGACGATCTCCGCCAACGGCGAGGTCGAGATCGGCAAGATGATCGCCGAGGCGATGCAGAAGGTCGGCAACGAGGGCGTCATCACGGTCGAGGAGGCCAAGAGCCTCGCGACCGAACTCGACGTCGTCGAGGGCATGCAGTTCGACCGCGGCTACATCAGCCCGTACTTCGTCACCAACGCCGACAAGATGACGTGCGAGCTGGAAAGCCCGCACATCCTCCTGTTCGAGAAGAAGCTCTCGGGCCTCCAGGCGATGCTGCCGGTGCTCGAGGCGGTCGTGCAGTCGGGCCGTCCGCTGCTGATCGTCGCCGAGGACGTCGAGGGCGAGGCGCTGGCCACGCTCGTCGTCAACAAGCTGCGCGGCGGCCTCAAGGTCGCGGCCGTGAAGGCGCCGGGCTTCGGTGACCGCCGCAAGGCGATGCTGGAGGACATGGCGATCCTGACCGGCGGCCAGGTGGTCTCCGAGGACCTCGGCATCAAGCTCGAGACGGTCACGCTCGAGATGCTGGGCACCGCCAAGCGCGTCGTCATCACCAAGGACGACTCGACGATCGTCGACGGTGCCGGCCAGAAGTCCGACATCGAGGGCCGCATCACGCAGATCAAGGCGCAGATCGAGGAGACCACCTCGGACTACGACCGCGAGAAGCTGCAGGAGCGTCTGGCGAAGCTGGCGGGCGGCGTCGCCGTCATCCGCGTCGGCGGGGCGACCGAGATCGAGGTGAAGGAGCGCAAGGATCGCGTCGACGACGCGATGCACGCGACCCGCGCCGCGGTGGAAGAGGGCATCGTCCCGGGCGGCGGCGTGGCGCTGGTGCGCGCGATCGCGGCGCTGGAAGGCCTGAAGCCGATCAACGACGAGCAGCGCGTCGGCATCGAGATCATCCGCCGCGCCATCCAGGCGCCGGCCCGTCAGATCGCCATCAACGCGGGCGCCGACGGTTCGGTGATCGTGGGCAAGCTGATGGAGTCGACGGACGCCTCCTATGGCTACGACGCCCAGACCGGCACCTACGTCGACATGTTCAAGGCCGGCATCATCGACCCGACCAAGGTCGTGCGCACGGCCCTGCAGGATGCGGCCTCGGTCGCCGGCCTGCTGATCACCACCGAGGCGATGGTCGCCGAGAAGCCCGAGAAGAAGGCCCCCGCGATGCCGGGCGGCGGCGGCATGGGCGGCATGGGCGACATGGACTTCTGATCCACGCCGGATCAGGGTTCCCGAACGAGGAGGGCCGGCCCGCGAGGGTCGGCCCTTTTCGCGTTCGGGGACCGACGATCTGCCGGATCGACCGGGCGCCGGCCCCGTGGCACTCTCACCCGCATGAAGACCCGCGTCGCCGCATGGCTCCGGCAGGCGGAGCACGATCTGGACGTGGCGCGCCGGTCGCGCGCCGCGGGCGACCACGACTGGGCATGCCACGCCGCCGCACAGTCGGGCGAGAAGGCGCTGAAGGCGGGCCTCCTCGCGCTCGGCGAGGGCGCCGTCTGGGGGCACGATCATCTCCGGCTCTACGAGCGGATGGCCTCGGCCATCGATCCGGGGACGCTGGGCGATGGCCTCAAAGCCGCCGC
>JBIJED010000293.1:0-4632 GCA_044343785.1 Azospirillales bacterium
GCCGGCCTGACCCGGCGGCGTCCGTGAGATCAGCGGACGATGTCCTTGTAGGCGTGCCAGGTGGCGTGCCCGATCAGCGGCATCGACACGAGGAGCCCGAGGTAGAGCGTCGCGAGGCCGAAGGCGGTGAACAGCACGATCAGCGCCGCCCACAGCGCCATCGCCGGAAGGTTCGCGCGCACCGCCGCCACGCTGGTGCCGATCGCCGTCATCAGCGGCACGTCGCGGTCGAGCAGCATGGGGATCGACACCGCCGACAGGGCGAAGACGATCGTCGCGAAGCCGAGCCCCACGACCGAGCCGACCAGGAGGAAGGGGATGCTGGCGGGCGAGAAGAGGAGCGTCTCGATCAGCCGCCCGAAGTTCGGGTTCATGGAGGAGAAGAAGATCGCGTAGAGCAGCGTGGCGATCCGCACCCAGGCCAGCAGGACGAGGGCGAGGATCAGGCCCATGTAGGCGAACCGTTCCGGGTTGCGGCGCCAGGCGCTGAAGAGGATGCCGAGGGTCGGCCGCTCCCCGGCCGCGATCCGGCGCGACACCTCGTAGAGGCCGATCGCCATCATCGGTCCCACCAGCATGAAGCCGGCCAGCATGGGGAGCACGAGATAGGGCATCTCGGCCATCCAGAGGCCGAAGGTGAGGAGCCCGCTCACCGCAACCACCACCGCGCCGCAGGCGAGACTGACGTGGGGCGCCGCCATGAAGTCGCGCCAGCCGGCGGCGAGCCAGGCCCAGGGACGGTCGACCGGCACCGTCCGGATGTCGAATGCCGGTCGCCTCGAGACCGGGACGGCGTCGTCGATCATTCCGCTTTCCTCCCGCAGGGCATGCCGCTGCGATTGCGACCATTCGTCGCCAGGACGATGCCTGCATCAGGTTTCCGCTTCGTTGACGCACATCAATTCGCCGTCGGCCGTCCCTGACGATACTCCGCCTCGATTTCTGCGGGCGCTCTGCCCGCGTTCGAGGGTGGAGAAGGGAATGGCATCCGTGGCCGATGCGTTGAGCGGCCCCTACGCCGGGCATCAGCCGGCGCAGAGGGTCGACTATGTCGAGGACGTGGTCAGGGCCTTCGTGATCGCGACCGTCTTCTGGGGCGTCGTCGGGTTCGCGGCAGGTCTCTACATCGCGCTGCAGCTGGCGTTCCCGGCGCTGAACCTGGGGCTGGAGTGGACGACGTTCGGGCGGCTGCGCCCGGTCCACACCTCGGCGGTGATCTTCGCCTTCGGCGGCAACGCGCTGATCGGCACGTCGCTCTACGTGGTGCAGAGGACCTGCCGGGCGTCGCTGTTCGGCGGCTGGCCGCTCGCGAACTTCGTCTTCTGGGGCTACCAGCTCTTCATCGTGCTGGCGGCGTCGGGCTACGTGCTCGGCATCTCGCAGGGCAAGGAATACGCCGAGCCCGAGTGGTACGTGGACCTGTGGCTCACCGTGGTCTGGGTCGCCTACCTCGTCGTCTTCGGCGGCACGATCCTGAAACGGAACGAGCCGCACATCTACGTCGCCAACTGGTTCTACCTGGCGATGATCCTGACGATCGCGGTCCTCCACCTCGGCAACAACGTGGCGCTCCCCGTCTCGTTCTTCGGGACCAAGTCCTACGGCGCCGCGTCCGGCGTGCAGGACGCGATGATCCAGTGGTGGTACGGGCACAACGCGGTCGGCTTCTTCCTCACCGCCGGTTTCCTCGGGATCATGTACTACTTCATCCCGAAGCAGGCCGAACGCCCTGTCTATTCCTACCGGCTGTCGATCGTCCACTTCTGGTCGCTCATCTTCCTCTACATCTGGGCCGGCCCGCACCACCTGCACTACACCGCCCTGCCCGAGTGGACGCAGATGCTGGGCATGACCTTCTCGATCATGCTGTGGATGCCGTCCTGGGGCGGGATGATCAACGGCATCATGACGCTGTCCGGCGCCTGGGACAAACTGCGGACCGACCCCTCGCTGCGGTTCTCGGTCACCGCGGTCGCCTTCTACGGCATGAGCACGTTCGAGGGTCCGGTCATGTCGATCCGGGCGGTGAACTCGCTCAGCCACTACACCGACTGGACCATCGGGCACGTGCACTCGGGCGCCATGGGCTGGGTCGGCTTCGTCACCTTCGGCGCGATCTACTACCTGGTGCCGAAGCTCTGGAACCGGACCGGGCTCTACTCCACGCGCCTCGTGTCCTGGCACTTCTGGATCGCGACGCTGGGCATCGTCTTCTACATCACAGCCATGTGGGTCTCCGGCATCATGCAGGGGCTGATGTGGCGCGCCTACGACGAGCTCGGCTTCCTGCAGTACGCGTTCGTCGAGACCGTCGCCGCCATGCACCCCTTCTACGTGATCCGGGCGCTGGGCGGGGTCTTCTACCTCACGGGGGCCCTCATCATGGTCTACAACCTCGTCATGACGGTGCGGGCGATGCCCGAGGCCGGTGCGGTCGGCGGGCCCCGCGCGGCCGCCGTCGCGGCCGAGTGAGGAGGACGGACCATGAGCCTCTTCCTCAAGCACAAGAAGATCGAGACCAACCTCGTCCTGATGGCCGTGCTGACGCTCATCACGGTGTCGATCGGCGGTCTCGTCCAGATCGTCCCGCTGTTCACCATCGAGACGACGATCGAGCGGGTGGAGGGCGTGCGGCCCTTCACGCCGCTCGAGCTGGCGGGCCGCAACATCTACGTCCGCGAGGGCTGCTACACCTGCCACAGCCAGCAGATCCGCCCCTTCCGGGACGAGATCGAGCGCTACGGCCACTACAGCCTCGCGGCCGAGAGCATGTACGACAAGCCCTTCCAGTGGGGCTCGAAGCGGACGGGCCCCGACCTCGCCCGGGTCGGCGGCAAATATTCGGACGCCTGGCACGTCGCGCACCTGATCGACCCGCGGGCGGTGGTCCCGGAATCGATCATGCCCGCCTACGCCTTCCTCGCGGGGAAGCGGCTGGACGTCGCCGGCATGGGCGATCACCTGCGCACCCTGCGCGCGCTGGGCGTCCCCTACTCGGACGACATGATCGCCAACGCCGCGACGGACATGGTCGCCCAGCGGACGGTCGACGGCGACGCGGCCGGCCTCCAGGCGCGCTATCCGAAGGTTCCGCTGGTCGCTGGCGAGGGCACGGTGCCGACGGAGATGGACGCACTGGTGGCCTACCTGCAGATGCTCGGCACCCTGGTGAACTTCTCCGCGGTCACCCCGCAGCAGCTTCAGCAGTGAGGGCCGGGCCATGAGCATGTTCGACCTGCACTGGTACGTCAGCATCCTCTACGTGGTGTGGTTCGTCGCCTTGTTCGTGGCGATCGTCGCCTGGGCCTTCCGTCCGTCGCGGCGGAAGGTCATGGCCGACCACGCCGACATCCCCCTGCGCGACGCGTGAAAGGACGGTTGCCATGCCGACCAAAGTCGAAAAGGACGCCGTCACCGGCACCGAAACCACGGGCCACGAGTGGGACGGCATCAAGGAACTGAACACCCCGCTCCCGAGCTGGTGGCTCTACACCTTCTACGTCACGGTCGCGTTCGGCGTCGTGTGGTCGATCCTCTACCCGAGCTTCCCCACCGGTCCGAACAGCTACTTCGGCGGGCTGATCGGCTATTCGCAGCGCGGCGACCTCTCGGCGTCGATGGCCGAGGCCGCGGCGGCGAAGGCGCCGATGGTCGACCGCATCGCGGCGACCGAGCTCGAGCAGATCCGCGCCGACGCCGACCTGCGCAACTTCGCCATGGCCGGCGGCCGGGCGGCCTTCGGCGACAACTGCGCCCCCTGCCACGGGGCGGGCGCCGCCGGGTCGAAGGGATTTCCGAACCTCGTCGACGACAGCTGGCTTTGGGGGGGCACCCTCTCGGCCATCCACCAGACGATCGCCTACGGGGTGCGCAACGCGAACGAGCAGTCGCGGGCCTCGGCGATGCCGCGCTTCGGCCTCGACGGGATCCTGACCCGGACCCAGATCGACGACGTGGCCGAGCACGTGCTGGCGATCACCAACCGGGCGACCAACGCGGCCGCGGCCGGGCGCGGGGCGGCCCTCTACACGGACAACTGCGAATCCTGTCACGGTGCGAAGGGCGAGGGGAACCAGGACCTTGGGGCGCCGCGCCTCGACGGACGCAACTGGCTCTTCGGCGGGGACAAGGCGTCGATCGTCCAGACGATCACAACCGGCCGCAACGGCGCGATGCCGGCCTGGGCCGAACGCCTCGACCCGGCGACGGTCAAGATGCTGGCCGTCTACGTCCACGGCCTCGGCGGCGGGCAGTGACGGACACCTGACGCCGACCATCCCGGGACGGGCCGGCCTCCGCGAGGGGGCCGGTCCTTTTTTGTTGTGGTCGCACTGATTCGTTAATCTTTTGGTGGTATGGTCTGACCGTCCCACATCCGAAGGGAGTGACGGTTGACCACGGTCACGATCCGACTGGGCGCCCGCGCCGAGATCGTCCGGACGCCCGCCGAAGGCCCGCCGGCCGTCGTCGCGCCCCCGGCCCGCACGACGACGATCCCGCCCGGATCGGCATACGCGTTGCCCTCGGTCGTCGTCGGCGTTTCGGCGCTCGTCGTCGCGCTGGCCGCGATGGGCTTCGAGCGGGCGCTCCTCCCGCCGCCGGCCGCGGTCCTTCCGGCACCCGCGGCCGAAC